>NZ_JBWKYF010000054.1:0-45187 GCF_059423605.1 Variovorax sp. GW460-12-1-14-LB1 | reverse complement strand
CGTGACGATGAGGTGGTCGTGCGTGGTCTCGAGCGCGAAGAAGGCGCGCGTGTTGCCGTACAGGTCGGGCACCTCGTTGCGTTGCGCGGGCGCGGGGTCGATCGTGAGCTGGTGACTCACGAGTTCCTGCGACGCGGTGGCCAGCGGGCGCAGGTGCGCCAGGTGCTGCGCCGTCTCGACCGCCGGCGCGTACGCGTAGCGCGTTTCGTGGGTGACGTGCAGCAGCATCGCGCGGCTCGCTGTTTACTTGGACTCGGCGCCGAAGTGCGAGGCGTAGATCTTGGCGTAGGTGCCGTCGGCCTTGATGTCGGCCAGGCCCTTGTCGATCTTCGCCAGCAGCTCGGCGTTGCCCTTCTTCACGGCGATGCCGTACTGCTCGGTCGAGAAACCGGCGTCGCTCACGGTCTTGAAGCCGCCGCCCGGGTTGTTGGCCAGGTAGTGCGCCACCACGCCGTTGTCGGCCACCACGGCCTGCACGCCGCCGGCCTCGAGTTCCTTGAGTGCCAGCGGCGTGGATTCGAAGCGCTTGATGTCGGTGCTCGACTTGCCCAGCAACTTGCCCACCACTTCGTCGCCGGTGGTGCCGTTCTGCACGCCGACCTTGAGTTTCTTGATGTCGTCGAACTTCGCGACCGTCGAGTCGCTCTTCACCGCGATGAGCTGGCGGGCCTCGAAGTAGGGCTGCGAGAAGTCCATCGTCTGGCGGCGTTCGGGCGTGATGGTGATGGCCGACACCAGCAGGTCGCGGTCGCCCAGCTCGAGCGTGTTGAAGATGCCTTCCCACGGTGTGTTGACGAACTTCACCTCGATGCCCGCCTTCTGCGCGACGGCCTTCACCATGTCGATGTCGAAGCCCACGACCTCGCCCTTTTCGTTCTGCGATTCGAAGGGCGTGTAGGCCGCGTCGGTGCCCACGACCAGCACGCGCGGTGCGGCAGCGGGCGGCGGCGCCGAGGCGGCCGCGGGCGCGGCGGGTTCCTGCTTGCCGCAGCCGGCGAGCGCGAGGCCGACCAGGAGGCTGGCGGCGGTCAGTGTGAGACGGCGGTTGAGGGCGATGCCGGACATGGAAATGCCTCCTTCGAAATATCGTTGTGTAGGTATGGAATCAGGCGCCGACGGAGCGCAGCGATTCGGACGTGAGCGTGAAGTAGCGCGTGCCGATGGCGTCCGACACGTGGTACGCCGCCGTCTCGCAGGTGGCGAGCAGTTCGACCAGCGCGGGGTAGTCGGCGCCGGGGCCGGCCGCGCACAGGTGTTCGAGCGTCCAGGTGGCCGGGTCGGGCAGCTCGTACGACAGGGCCGTGAGCTTGCCCGGCGCGCTGCCCGCGAGCCGCGCGATGCGCCCGCGCAGCGTCTGCGTGACCCAGGCCAGCGAACGCGGGTTCTCGGCGTCGAGCACCAGCAGGTCGACCAGCGTGGCGACATCGCGGCGCTGCTGGTAGCGGGCATGGAAGGTGATGGTGCTGTCGAACAGCGCCACCATGGCCTCGAAGCCGCTCACCTCGTGCACGGCGCCGTTGGCAAAGCCGGCCTCGAGCGCGCTCGACAAGAAGCCCAGCCGTTCGATGTGGCGGCCGATCGACAGCAGCCGCCAGGCGTCATCGCGCGTCATGCGGTCGGTCTGCGCGCCGGTCATGGCGGCCAGCGCGGTGCTGGCGGATTCGAGCGCGCGCAGGGCGGCGCTGGCGGCAAAGCTGCCTTCGCCGGCCTGCTCGGCCGCGCGCCGCAAAAAGTCGCTTTCGGCGCGCACGATCTGGTTCCAGTTGTCCTGCGACAGCCGTTCGCGCACGGCCGCCGCGGCCTGCCGGATGCTGCGCAGGCTGTAGCCGACGCTGCCACCGTGGTCGACGTCGCCCAGCTCGGCGATCAACGCGCGTTCGAACACGCGGCGCGACTGCGGTGCGCTCGGCGCCTCGGCCGGCACGAGCGCATTGCGCACCGCCATGCGGTGCAGCCATTCGAGCAGCGGGCGCGAGGACTGGTCTTCGCTGCCCAGCAGGTTGAGCGTGAGCCGCGCCAGGCGCACCGCGTTCTCGGCACGCTCGGTGTAGCGGCCGAGCCAGAACATGTTCTCGGCCGCGCGGCTGGTGACCGGCGCACGGTGCCGCGCGAGCGAGGCCGGCGTGGCGTGCGGCTGCAGCAGCGTGGTGCGGTCGACCTCGCCGTGCGTCTGCACCCAGACGTCGGCACTGCTGCCGCCGCGCTGCATCGAGGCGATCTGCGCATCGGGGCCTGCGAGGCGCGCCAGTCCGCCGGGCAGCACGCGCCACGACTGCGGGCCGTCGCTCACCGCGAACACGCGCAGCATCAGCGCACGCGGCGCGATGTGGCCGGGGCCGAGGTCGCTGGCCCAGGTCGGCATCTGCGACAGCGGCAGGTAGCCCTGCACCGTGTGGACGTCGCCCTCGCGCACGATGCGGCCGGCCCATTCGTCGATTTCGCGGCGGCCGAGCTGGCTGCCGAACACGGCATCGAAGCTGGAGCGCCCCTGGAAGCCGGGGTAGGTCGGCTTGATGGCGCTTTCGCCGAGCTGCGGCAGCACCGCCTCGAGCGCGGCGCGCTCGCCGCACCACCAGGTCGGCAGCGCCGGCAGCTTGAGCTTCTCGCCGATGAGCCGCAGCGCCAGCCCGGGCAGGAAGCCCAGCAGCGCGGGCGATTCGAGGAAGGCCGAGCCCGGCATGTTGGCCACCAGCAGGTTGCCCGCGCGGATCGCCTGCAGCAGGCCGGGCACGCCGAGCGTGGAGTCGGGGCGCAGCTCCAGCGGGTCGAGGAACTGGTCGTCGAGCCGCTTGATGAGGCCGTGCACCGGGCGCAGGCCCTGCAGCGTCTTGAGGTACAGGCGCTGGTCGCGCACCGTGAGGTCGCTGCCCTCGACCAGCGTCAGGCCGAGGTAGCGCGCCAGGTAGGCGTGCTCGAAGTAGGTCTCGTTGTACGGGCCCGGCGTGAGCAGTGCGATGTGCGGCGGCGAGCCCGAGGGGCACATGCGCTGCAGGCCTTCCATCATGGCGCTGTAGGTGGCGGCCAGCCGCTGCACCTGCAGCGCCTCGAAGGCCTGCGGAAACTGCCGCGTGATCGCCAGGCGGTTCTCCAGCAGGTAGCCCAGGCCCGAAGGCGCCTGCGTGCGCTGCGAGACCACCCACCAGTTCCCGTCGGGGCCGCGCGCGAGGTCGAAGGCGGCGATGTGCAGCCAGGTGTCGCCCGCCGGCTTCACGCCGTGCAGCGCGCGCAGGTAGCCCGGATGGCCGCGCACCAGCGCCGGCGGCAGCAGGCCTTCGGCCAGCAGCTGCTGCGGGCCGTAGGCGTCGGCCATCACGCGGTCGAGCACGCGCACGCGCTGCTGCACGCCGGCCTCGATCTGGGCCCAGCTCTCGGGCGAGACGATCAGCGGGAACAGGTCGAGCGACCACGGCCGTTGCGGGCCGTTGGCGTCGGCGTACACGTTGTAGGTGACGCCGTTGTCGCGGATCTGCCGCTCCAGGCTGACCGCGCGCCGCGGCAGGTCGTTGATGCCGCCGGGGCCGAGCTGTTCGAAGAAGGCGTTCCAGGCGGGGGTGAGCGGGGGCTGGTCGCTGGACGGTGAAGGTTCCTGTGCCTGCGATTGCGAGGAGGACTGTGACTGGGACTGCGATTGCGACGGGGTCGGTCGCTCCTCGGCGGCGTCGTACAGCAGCGGGGCCGCGGCAGGCGCCGGGGCCGCGCCCGACCCCGGCCGCGAAGGCGCCGTGGGCGTCGCCTGTCCCCGCAATTCGTCGAAATGCCCAGGCAGGGCCGCCGGCGCGAGCGAAGACGCCAGGGCCGCCGGATGCTCCGGGGCCTGGGCGTCGAACAGGGATTCGTTCAGGGGTTCCACAGGGGGGAGATTGTCACATCACCGTCACCGGGGCCGATCCGGCGGTGCGACAGGGTTCCCCCTGAGTCCTCGGGCCGGTCAGCGCCGCAGGTCCAGCGTGAACGGAAACTCCCGGCTGCCCGGCAGCTCGATGGTGGCCGGCGGCGTGCGCAGCAGGCCCGGCGTGTGGCCGGTGCGCGTGAAGCGCGAATGGCGACGGCTCTCGGCCTCGTAGGCGTTGACCGGGAAGGTGTCGTAGTTGCGACCGCCCGGGTGGGCGACGAAGTACTGGCAGCCGCCCAGCGAGCGCTTCATCCAGGTGTCGACGAGGTCGAAGGTCAGCGGCGCGTGGGCCGGAATGCTGGGGTGCAGCGCCGAAGGCGGGTTCCAGGCCTTGTAGCGCACGCCGGCCACGAACTCGCCGGTGACGCCCGTGGGCTGCAGCGGCAGCACCTTGCCGTTGACGGTGACGACGTGGCGGCTTTCGTTCAGGCCGGTCACGCGCACTTCGATGCGCTCCAGCGACGAATCGACATAGCGCACCGTGCCGCCGGCCGAGCCTTCCTCGCCCATCACGTGCCACGGTTCGAGCGCGTTGCGCAGCGACAGCTCCACGCCCATCGACTGCATCTGGCCCACGAGCGGGAAGCGGAACTCGAAGTGCGGCGCGAACCAGTCGGAATCGAACGCAAAGCCGGCCTGGCGCATCTCGCTGATGACGTCGTCGAAGTCCATCTTGACGAAGGTCGGCAGCAGGAAGCGGTCGTGCAGCTCGGTGCCCCAGCGGGTGACGGGCGCCTGGTAGGGCGCGTCCCAGAAGCGGGCGACCAGCGCGCGGATCAGCAGCTGCTGCGCGATGCTCATGCGCGCATGCGGCGGCATCTCGAAGGCGCGCAGTTCCAAAAGGCCGAGGCGGCCGGTACTGGAGTCGGGCGAGTAGAGCTTGTCGATGCAGAACTCGCTGCGGTGCGTGTTGCCCGACACGTCGATCAGGATGTTGCGCAGCGTGCGGTCGACCAGCCACGCGGGCATGTTCTGGCCGTAAATCTCGCGGTTCTTGGCGATTTCCTTCAGCGCAATTTCGAGCTCGTAGACCTGGTCGTTGCGCGCTTCGTCCACGCGCGGCGCCTGGCTGGTCGGGCCGATGAACATGCCCGAGAACAGGTAGCTCAGCGACGGGTGGTTGTGCCAGTACAGCAGCAGGCTGGCCAGCAGCTCGGGCCGGCGCAGGAACGGGCTGTCCGCCGGCGTGGCGCCGCCCATCACGAAGTGGTTGCCGCCGCCGGTGCCGGTGTGGCGGCCGTCGGTCATGAACTTCTCGGCCGACAGGCGCGTCTCGAACGCGGCGTTGTAGAGGAACTCGGTGTGGTCGACGAGTTCCTTCCAGTTGTGGGCCGGGTGGATGTTGACTTCGATCACGCCCGGGTCGGGCGTCACGGCCAGCATCTTCAGGCGCGGATCGCGCGGCGGCGGATAGCCTTCCATCACGATGCGCACGCCCAGTTGTTGCGCGGTGGCTTCGACGGCGGCGACTAGGTCGAGGTAGTCCTCCAGGCGCGCCAGTGGCGGCATGAAGACGTAGAGCACGCCCGAGGCGCTGCCTTTCTTCTCGGCCGCGGGGCCGTTGGCGCGGCGCGGGTCGCGCACCTCGACGCACAGCGCGGTGCGCGTGACCCAGTGGGCCGATTCGCCGCGCAGCGGCTGGCGCGTGGCGGGTGTGGCGGCATCCGCAGCAGCTGCTGCATCGCCCTTCGCCGCATCGCCGGGGCTTTGCATGCGCAGCGACGCGGCCACCACGGGCGGCGCGCCGAAGGTGTAGGGCACCTCGCCCAGGTCGGCGCCGGCCACCGGGGTGGCGGTGGCATAGCGCGCGCGGTAGTCGGACGCGCTGGGCAACGCGGCGCGCGGCGCGGTCGGGTCGCGCTCGATGAGATAGGGGTAGTCGCCCTTGCTGGCCCACGGTTGCGAGTCGAGCGGCAGGCGGTAACCCATGGGCGAGTCGCCCGGGATCAGGAACAGGCGGTCGTCGCGCAGGAACCAGGGGCCGGTCTTCCAGCCGGGGCCGGCGAGCGCGGGCGCGTCGCTGTTGGCGTTGCCGGGTTCGATGGGCAGCATGTAGCCGATCACCGCGTCGAGCTTCTGCGTGAACACGCGGCGCAGGCGCACGCGTTCGAGTTCGTCGTCCAGCTTGGAGTCGAAGGGGTCGACGTTCACCGGCAGGCGGCGTTCGCGCCACAGGTAGTAGTAGGTGTCCTCGTAGCCGGCCTGGATGTAGCGCTCGGTGAGGCCCAGCTTGTGCGCCAGCACGGTGGTGAAGCGGCGCGCGTCCTCGCTCGTGTAGTGCGTGGGAAAGCGCTCGTCGGCGAACAGCGCGGGGTCGTGCCACAGCGTCTGGCCGTCGGCACGCCAGAAGATCGACAGCGCCCAGCGCGGCAGCTGCTCGCCCGGGTACCACTTGCCCTGGCCGAAATGCAGGAAGCCGCCCTGGCCATACTCGGCGCGCAGCTTGTGCACGAGCTCGGTGGCGTAGCCGCGCTTGGTGGGGCCGAGCGCGTCGGTGTTCCATTCGGGCGCGTCGCGGTCGCTGGTGGCCACGTAGGTGGGCTCGCCGCCCATGGTCAGGCGCACGTCGCCGGCGACGAGGCGCGCATCGACCGCGTCGCCGAGCGCGAGCACCTCGGCCCATTGTTCTTCGGTGTAGGGCTTGGTGACGCGCGGCGATTCGTAGATGCGCGTGACCTTCATCTCGTGGCTGAACTCGACCTCGGATTCGTCGACGCCGCCTTCGATGGGCGCGGCGCTCGACGGCGTGGGCGTGCAGGCGAGTGGAATGTGGCCTTCGCCGGCCAGCAGGCCCGAGGTGGCGTCCAGGCCGATCCAGCCGGCGCCCGGCAGGAACACCTCGCACCAGGCGTGCAGGTCGGTGAAGTCGACCGTGGTGCCGCTGGGGCCATCGAGGGCCTTCACGTCGGGCGTGAGCTGGATCAGGTAGCCCGACACGAAGCGCGCGGCCAGGCCGCAGTGGCGCAGCAGCTGCACCAGCAGCCAGCCCGAGTCGCGGCACGAGCCGCTGCCGTTGCTGAGCGTTTCTTCCGGCGTCTGCACGCCGGGCTCCATGCGGATGAGGTAGCTGACGTCCTTCTGCACCTGCTGGTTGATGCCGACCAGGAAGTCGATGGTGCGCTGCTCCTTGCGCTCGATCCTGTCGAGGTAGGCCTGCAGCAGCGGCGTGGGCTTCTCGGTGACGAGGTAGGGCGCCAGCTCTTCGGCCTGCGAGGCCGTGTACTTGAAGGGAAAGTTCTCGGCCTGCGGCTCCAGGAAGAAGTCGAAGGGGTTGTAGACCGCCATCTCGACCACGAGGTCGACCGTGACCTTGAACTCGCGCGTCTTCTCGGGGAACACGAGCCGCGCCTGGTAGTTGGCGAACGGGTCCTGCATCCAGTTGACGAAGTGCTCGGCCGGCTCGACCCGCAGCGAGTACGAGATCACATTGCTGCGGCAATGGGGCGCGGGGCGCAGTCGCACGACTTGCGGGCCCAACTGCACCAGGCGGTCGTATGTGTAGTGGGTGACGTGGTGGAGTGCGGCGTGGATGGACATGCGTAGGGGCGTGCAGTGCAGCGAGGTTGCATCGAAAAGATGTCTCTGGTGAGACGCATACTAGCCCAGTTGCCAAGCAATTAACGCGCCATCGAGCGTGGGTTGGGGGAGGGTTTGCATCATGGATTCCGGGGTGTCGGGAGGGCAGTCGCGGCGTGCGTCCGAGGCTGTCGCGGGTGGGTCGGGGGCCTTCGTTGCGCTGGGCGGCACGCTGCTCGGCGCGGCGGTGCAACTGCGTCAGCCGCTGTTGTGGGCGGCGGGTGTCTACGTCGCGTTGCTGCTCGTGGGGCTCGGCGGCGGATGGCTGTTGTGGCGGTGGCGTGGGCCTCGGTGGGCGGTGCTCGTGCTGTCGCTGGCCTGCGGCGCGATGGCCGGCGCGGGGCTCGCCGGATGGCGTGCCACGGCCTACGCGCAAGGGGCGCTGGAGCCGCAGCTCGAAGGACGCGACCTGCGGCTCACGGGTGTGGTCTCGCAGATGCCACAACCCGGCGAGATCGGAACGCGCTTCCGTTTCGATGTGGAGACGGCGCAGTGGGCCGATGCCTCCGATGCGGTGCCGCCGACGGTGCCACCGCGCATCGCACTCGCCTGGTACGGCGAATACAGCGGGATGTGGGAGCAGCCCGCCGAACGTCGCGCATCCGTCGCACGCACCGTGGGCGAGGTGCATGCCGGCCAGCGCTGGCAACTGACCGTGCGCCTGCGCGCGCCGCACGGCAACCTCAATCCGCACGGCTTCGACAGCGAGCTGTGGGCGTGGGAGCAGGGCGTGCATGCGCAAGGCCATGTGCGGGCCGGAGCGCGCGACCCCGCGCCGCAACTGATGGGCACCACTTGGCGGCACCCGATCGAGCGGGCGCGCGAAGCCGTGCGCGATGCGGTCTTCGCCCGCGTGGACGACCGGCGGCAGGCCGGCGTGATCGCCGCGCTCGTCACCGGTGACCAGGGCGCCATCGACCGTGCCGACTGGGACGTGTTCCGCGCCACCGGCGTCGCGCACCTGATGTCGATCTCGGGCCTGCACATCACCTTGTTCGCGTGGTTCGCGGCGCATGTCGTGGGCGCGCTCTGGCGGCGCAGCAGCCGGCTCATGCTGCGGCTGCCCGCGCAACAGGCCGCGCTCGCCGGCGGCGTGGGGCTGGCCGCGCTCTACGCGCTCTTCAGCGGCTGGGGCGTGCCCTCGCAGCGCACGGTCTGGATGCTCGCGGCCGTGGCGCTGCTGCGCCTGACCGGCAGGCGCTGGCCGTGGCCGCACGTCTGGCTGCTGACGGCGGTGGTCGTGGTGGCCGCCGATCCTTGGGCGCTGCTGCAGGCCGGCTTCTGGCTCAGCTTCGTCGCCGTGGCGGTGCTGTTCGCCTCCGCCACGGCCGTGCCGGGCGAGGGCAGGGTGGGCGCGCTCACGCGCCTGGGGCGCTTCTTTCGCGAGCAATGGACGATCACGCTGGCGCTCACGCCGCTGAGCCTGCTGCTGTTCCAGCAGGTGTCGGCGGTCGGGCTGGTGGCCAACGCGCTCGCGATCCCGTGGGTGACGCTGGTGATCACGCCGCTGGCGATGCTCGGCGTGGCGGTGCCGCCGCTGTGGGACGTGGCCGCCGGGGCGGTGAAGCTGTTCGCGCTGCTGCTGCAGGCGCTCGCCGGCCTGCCGTTCGCCACGCTGTCGATGGCCGCGCCGCCGCCGTGGCTGGCCGCAAGCGGCGTGGCGGGCGGCGTGCTGCTGGCGATGCGCCTGCCGCGGTCGGTGCGCGCGCTTGGCCTGCCGCTGCTGTTGCCGGTGCTGCTGTGGCAGCCGGCGCGACCTGCGGTGGGTGAGTTCGACCTGCTCGCCGCCGACATCGGGCAGGGCAACGCGGTGCTCGTGCGCACCGCCACGCACAGCCTGCTGTACGACGCCGGCCCGCGCTACGGGCTCGACAGCGACGCGGGCCACCGCGTGCTCGTGCCGCTGCTGCGCGCACGCGGCGAACGGCTCGACCTGCTGTTGCTGAGCCACCGCGACATCGACCACACCGGCGGCGCACCCGCCGTGCTCGCCATGCAGCCGCAGGCGGCACTGCTGAGCTCCATCGAGGCCGGGCACCCGCTGCAGGCGCTGCGCCCCGCGCGCCGCTGCGAGGCCGGGCAGCGCTGGACCTGGGACGGCGTCGACTTCGAGGTGCTGTTTCCCTATGACAGCGACTACCTCGGCTTCACGCGGCCCAACGCCGTGTCGTGCGTGCTGCGCATCGGCAACGGCCGCGCCACGGTGCTGCTGGCCGGCGACATCGAGCGCCTGCAGGAGGCCGCGCTGGTGTCACGAACGCCGGGGCTGTCGGCCGACGTGCTGCTGGTGCCGCACCACGGCAGCAAGACCTCGTCGAGCGAGGTTTTTCTGGACGCCGTGCGCCCGCGCATCGCGCTCGTGCAGGCCGGCTACCGAAGCCGTTTCGGCCACCCGGCGCCCGAGGTGGTGGCGCGCTATGTCGAGCGCGGCGTGCAGGTGGTCGACAGCCCGCGCTGCGGCGCTGCCCATTGGGCGAGCCCGAGGCCCGCCGAGGTGAAGTGTGAACGCGCGCACGACCTGCGCTACTGGCGCCACCGCATGCCATGACGGTCCGAAACGCGAAATGCCCTCGCATCGGGCCCAAACCTAGGGCTTCTACTGGCCTCGAACTTGCTAAGCTATGGCTCAAGGAGATTGGTCGTTCCATGCACAAATTCGACGAGATGTATGAGCAGCTCCCCTATGCGGGCGCTGCAATCCGACAGCACTACAAGCGCTACGACCAATGGCTTGCGAAGCAACCCGGTGAGGTGATGCGATCGCGGCGTGAAGAGGCGGAAATGATTTTCCGCCGGGTCGGCATCACCTTCGCGGTGTACGGCGCCAAGGACGAGGACGGCTCCGGCACCGAGCGGCTGATCCCGTTCGACCTGCTGCCTCGGATCATTCCCTCCCACGAGTGGGAGAGCATGGAAAAGGGGCTGGTGCAGCGTGTCACGGCGCTCAACCGCTTCCTGTACGACGTCTACCACGACCAGGAAATCATCAAGGCCGGCATCATCCCGGCCGAGCAGATCCTGAACAACGCCCAGTTCCGTCCCGAGATGATGGGCGTGAACGTGCCGCACAACGTCTACTCGAACATCTCGGGCATCGACATCGTGCGCGCCCCCGATGCCCAGGGCAACGGCGAGTACTACGTGCTCGAAGACAACCTGCGCGTGCCCAGCGGCGTGAGCTACATGCTCGAGAACCGCAAGATGATGATGCGGCTATTCCCCGAGCTGTTCAACCAGAACCGCATCGCGCCGGTCGCCCACTACCCCGACCTGCTGCTCGAAACCCTGCGCGCCAGCGCGCCGCCGGCCACGGCCGAGCCCACGGTGGTGGTGCTCACGCCCGGCATGTACAACAGCGCCTACTTCGAGCACGCCTTCCTGGCCCAGCAGATGGGCGTGGAGCTGGTCGAGGGACAAGACCTGTTCGTCAAGGACGACTTCGTCTACATGCGCACCACGCGCGGCCCGGTGCGGGTCGACGTGATCTACCGCCGCGTCGACGACGACTTCCTCGACCCCGAGGTGTTCCGCCCGACCTCCACCCTCGGCTGCGCGGGCCTCATGCGTGCCTACCGCCAGGGCAACGTCGTGATCTGCAATGCCGTGGGCACCGGCGTGGCCGACGACAAGTCGATCTACCCCTACGTGCCGAAGATGGTCGAGTTCTACCTCGGCGAGAAGCCGATCCTGAAGAACGTGCCCACCTACATGTGCCGCAACAAGGACGAGCTGCAGTACACGCTCGACAACATGAAGGACCTGGTCGTCAAGGAGGTGCACGGCGCCGGCGGCTACGGCATGCTCATCGGCCCGGCCGCGACGCAGGCCGAGATCGAAGACTTCAAGAAGGCCGTCATCGCCAAGCCCGACGGCTACATCGCCCAGCCCACGCTGAGCCTGTCGACCTCGCCGACCTTCGTCGACGCCGGCATCGCGCCGCGCCACATCGACCTGCGTCCCTTCGTGCTTTCGGGCAGCGAGGTGCAGATGGTGCCCGGCGGCCTCACGCGCGTGGCGCTCAAGGAAGGGTCGCTGGTGGTCAACTCGTCGCAGGGCGGCGGCACCAAGGACACCT
The DNA here is from genome assembly GCF_059423605.1 of Variovorax sp. GW460-12-1-14-LB1. Taxonomy (NCBI): domain Bacteria; kingdom Pseudomonadati; phylum Pseudomonadota; class Betaproteobacteria; order Burkholderiales; family Comamonadaceae; genus Variovorax; species Variovorax sp. GW460-12-1-14-LB1. The sequence goes on along the minus strand of NZ_JBWKYF010000054.1, from coordinate 33,644 downwards.
GGATTCTCGAAGCGGACCGCACGGCCAAGCCGAAGGCGGCCACGCAGTCGCAAAGCCAATCGCAGTAGGAGCACCCACGATGCTGTCCCGCACCGCAGACCACCTCTACTGGATGTCGCGCTACACCGAGCGCGCCGAGAACACGGCGCGCATGCTCGACGTCAACTACCAGACCTCGCTGCTGCCGCAGTCGGCCGAGGTTGCCAAGTACGGCTGGCAGGGCGTGCTCTCGATCAGCGAATTGCTGCCCTGGTACAGCAAGAAGTACGACCAGATCACGCCCAACGAAGTCATGGAGTTCATGGTCAAGGACGAGAGCAATCCGTCGTCGATCGTCTCCTGCCTGAAGGCCGCGCGCGAGAACGCGCGTGCCGTGCGCGGCGCGCTGACCACCGAGGCCTGGGAAACGCAGAACACCACCTGGCTCGAAGTGAACCGCATGCTGCGCGCCGGCGACTTCGAGCGCGACCCGGGCCAGTTCTTCGAGTGGGTCAAGTTCCGTTCGCACCTGTCGCGCGGCGTCACGCTGGGCACCATGCTCCAGGATGAGGCGTTCTACTTCTCGCGCCTGGGCACCTTTTTGGAGCGTGCCGACAACACGGCGCGCCTGGTCGACGTGAAGTTCCACGCGCTCAACAGCGAGTTCTTCGGCGCCGCCACCGAGGAAGACCAGGAGTACGACTTCTATCACTGGAGTGCGATCCTGCGCAGCGTCTCGGCCTTCGAGGTCTACCGCAAGGTGTACCGCGATGTGATCAAGCCCGAGCGCGTGGCCGAGCTGCTCATTCTTCGCGCCGACATGCCGCGCTCGCTGCACGCCAGCCTGGTCGAGGTGGTCAACAACCTCGCGAAGGTGCAGAACGAACAGAGCGCCGAAACCCAACGCCGCGCCGGCAAGCTGCTGGCCGACCTGCAGTACGCGCGCGTCGACGAGATCCTGGCGACGGGCCTGCACGCCTACCTCACGCAGTTCCTCGACCGGGTGAACGAACTGGGCGGGCGCATCAGCCAGGACTTCCTGGTGCCGGCGCACTGACGACGCATCGAGCCGATGTCCTGCGGGCCCGTGCAGGCCCCGGGACCTCGCGCACCCGGCGGTAGCATTCGAGTTCGATCTCGATCCAAGTTGCTGACCGCAGGGAGTTCTCATGAAGAAATCAATGCTTGCCCGTGATGGCAAGTGGAAGGCCGCCGCCTTGGCGGCTGTCGCGTTGCTCGCCGGCTGCGACCAGGCCGCCTCACCGAAAGAGCAAGCCTCCGCGCAGGCATCGACGGCCGTCGTGCTCGATGCCGCCACGGGATTGCGCTGGCTGCGCTGCGCGCTGGGGCAGACCTGGCTGGGTGGTCGTTGCGTCGGCGAGGCCGAAGCCCTGAGCCTGATGGACGCGCAGGAACGCGTGCAGGCGCTCAACACCAAGGGCCACGAAGGCATCGCGCAATGGCGGCTGCCGACCATCGTGGAGCTGGCGGCGCTGCGGCGTTGCGACCATGGCCTGGTCGACGAGACCTTCACGCTCGAATTGAGTCCCGAACGGGAGCCCGTCACCGTGCCCCGGTGGTGCGCCCGCGAAACCTCCGTTCCCACCATCGACAGCGCACGCTTTCCCGATACGCCGCTGCGCAAGTTCTGGTCGGGCTCGGGCAGCGAGGCCGCGCAGCACTTCTACGCCGTGGACTTCAGCAATGCATGGATCGGCCAGAACGAGGCGGCCGAGGCCACCCACGCCGTGCGGCCGGTGGCCGATCGCTGACCTCCCGCTACTTCGAGAACGACTCCACCACCACCGGAATCTCCGGCGCCTGCCACCGGTAGCTGTCGCCCAGCACATTGCGCTCGGCCTTCTGCCCGCTCCAGCGGATGCCCAGCAGGTCCATCAGGCTCCAGCCGGCCCAGTCCGCGCGGAAGGGCTGCTGCGTGGCGGCGCCGGTGGGCAGCGGCTCGCGGTTGCGCCAGACGACGGCCGGGATGCGGTAGCCCGAGGCGGTCGCGGGGCTGTGGCCTGCGCGGTCGCTGCCGTGGCCGACTTCCTGGCCGTGGTCCGACAGGTACATCCAGGCGCGGTAGTCCTCCGGCTTGCCGGTGCTGCGGGTCTGCTGCAGCAGCTCCGACACCACGAAGTCGTGGTACAGCAGGGCCGCGTCGTACTCCTGGCGGAAGTGGCGCACCCAGGCCGAGCGGCCGTCCTTCACGAGGCCGTTCTCGACCGCGTCGACGCTGTCGTCGAAGGGATTGGCGTTCTCGGGAAAGCGCAGGCTGTAGTGCGGGTGCGCGCCCATCAGGTGGACCACGATGAGCTTGCGCTCGGTGCTCGTGTCGGCAAAGGCCTCCTGCACGCAGTCGAGGATCTCGCCGTCGAGCGAGGCACTGGCGCGGCCCGGCGTGCGGTTCACCATGTCGACCACGTCGGCGTAGCGCGCGTGCTGCTGCTCGATGGCGAGGTCGTCGTGGTTGCTGATCCACCAGACCTTGTAGCCGGCGGCGCGCGCCAGGGCCAGCAGGTGGGGCGGGCTGTCGCCGTTCCCGTTGTTTCCGTCGTTTCCATTCGCGGGCTGGCCGAAATGGAACATGTTGCGCAGCGCGGGCAGGGTGCTCGCGTCGACCGACCACGCGTTGCGCAGCACGGCCATGCGGTCGCCTTCCTGCGCCTTGTGCGCCTGCAGGCGCGGCGTGGTCGGGCGGCCGTAGCCGTACAGGCCCATGTTGTCGCGGTTGATGCTGTCGGTGATGACGAGCACGACCGTGGACGGCCCCTCGCGCGTGATCACCGGTGCGATCTGCCGGGCCTGGGCCATCTGCGCTTCGCGGGTCTTTTCCTGGTCGGCCCAGGCGGCGCGTTGGTCGTGCAGCGACTGCGACCACTGGGTCCAGAAGACGACCGGGTGCAGCCGGCGCCAGGGTTTGCTCACGTAGGCGACACAGGCGGCCAGCAGGATGAGGAGCAGCAGCGAGCGCACCCAGAACGGCCGACGCGCACGCGGCGCCGTGGCACCGCGTCGCGCGAACAGGCCCGCCAGCAGGCCCGCCGCCACGAGCGCGGCCGACCAGACGACGGCGGAGCGCCAGTGCATGCGCAGGTACTCGGCGCTTTCGCGTGCGTTGGTGTTGGCGGCCGCGCCCAGCACCATGGCGCTGTCGGGCGCGGCCTGGTAGGTGTCGAGCAGGTAGGCGCGGACCACGGCGTCCAGGCCGAAGCCCATGACCCAGAGCCACACGAATGCCGTGCGCCAGCGCCGCAGGCGCGCGCTGTGCAGCGGCCACAGCAGCCAGAGCACGGGCGGCGCGGCGAGCACCGCGAGCTGGGCGATGCGGCGGCCGTCGTGGCCCAGCGCGATCAGCGCCAGCAGCGTCGCGCCGACCACGCCACAGGCCAGCAGGGCGCTGGAGGGAGGACGCGGGGCGTCGATGGCGGGATGTGTCAAGCGCGGCACGGGGGAGTCGAGGGCGGGCGAATTCTGCCCCGCACCCTGCGCCCACGCGTCCAGTGTCCCGACCCTCGCGGGGTCTTTGCGTGCCGCCTCAGGGATATCCCCGCGGAACTTATTCGCGCTCAGGGTCCCAGAGGGGCTTCGCCCGGCATTGCCGGACCTCCCGTGTCTTCTCGAAAGGAACCCTCGCCCCATGGCCCGATTCAGCCGCCGACTGCCCGCGCTCCTGCTCGCATTCTTCTTCTCGTGGATGGTGCTGCCGTCCGCCTTTGCCGCGCAGCCGCAGATGGTCAGTGTCGCGGTCAAGACCCTGAACATGCGCACCGCTCCCAGTCAGCGCGCCGAGGCGCACTGGACCGTGAGCCGGGGCTATCCGCTGCGCGTGATCGGCCGCAAGGGCGACTGGCTGCGGGTCACCGACTTCGAGAACGACAAGGCCTGGGTCTTCCGTTCGATGACGAGCAAGACGCCGCACCACGTCGTGAAGGCGAAGACCGCGCAGCTGCGCCGCGCGCCCGGCGCGCGCAGCCCGGTCGTGAAGAAGGCCGTGTACGGCGACGTGCTGCGCACCCTCGAGCGCCGCGGCGACTGGGTGAAGGTGCGCCACGAAGGCGGCACCACCGGCTGGGTGCTGAAGCGCTCCCTCTGGGGCTGGTGAACCCGAGGGCGCTCAGGTCGCGGTGGCCTGGCGCACGGCGCGCTCCCAGCGCGCCATCGATTCCTCGGCCTGTGCGCGGCCCATGGTCGGCATGAAGCGGCGCTCCACCTTCCACAGCTTCGAGAGCTGGCGCGCGTCGGTGTAGACGCCGGTCGACAGCCCCGCGAGGTAGGCCGCGCCCAGCGCGGTGGTCTCGACCACCTCGGGCCGCACCACCGGAATGCCCAGCAGGTCGGCCTGGAACTGCATCAGCAGGTCGTTCACGCTCGCGCCGCCGTCCACGCGCAACTCGGCCACGGGCTTGCCGCCCGCGGCGACCGCGTCGCGGCTCATGGCCTGCAGCAGTGCGGCGCTTTGATAGGCGATGCTTTCCAGCGCGGCGCGCGCGATGTGCGCGACCGTGGTGCCGCGCGTGAGCCCGGTGATCGTGCCGCGCGCGTCCGCGTCCCAATAGGGCGCGCCCAGGCCGGTGAAGGCCGGCACCATCATCACGCCGCCGGCGTCGGGCACGCTCTCGGCGAGCGACTGCACTTCGGCGCTGCCCTTGATGGCCTTGAGGCCGTCGCGCAGCCACTGCACCACGGCGCCGCCGACGAACACGCTGCCTTCCATCGCGTACTGCGGGGTCGCGTCGACCTGCGCGGCGCTGGTCACGAGCAGGCCGTTGTGCGAGGGCTGGAACGCGCCGCCCGTGTGCATCAGCAAAAAGCAGCCGGTGCCGTAGGTGTTCTTGGCCATGCCAGCCTCGAAGCAGGCCTGGCCGAAGAGGGCGCTCTGCTGGTCGCCGGCCACGCCGCCGATGGGCAGCGCGTGGCCCAGCAGTGCGGCGTCGGTGTCGGCGAAGTGCGAGCTCGAGGGCTGCACCTTCGGCATCAGCGCGGCGGGGATGTCCAGCGCCTTCAGCAGGTCGGCGTCCCATTCGTTCGTGTGCACGTTGAAGAGCATGGTGCGCGAGGCGTTGCTCACGTCGGTCACGTGCACCTTGCCGCCGGTGAGCTGCCACATGAGCCAGCTGTCGACCGTGCCGAAGGCGAGTTCGCCGCGTTCGGCCTGGGCGCGCGCGCCGGGCACGTTGTCGAGCAGCCAGCGCAGCTTGGTGCCCGAGAAATACGCGTCGATGACGAGCCCGGTCTTCTCGCGGATGGTGTCGCTCAGGCCCTGCTCGCGCAGCTGCGCGCACAGCGGCTCGGCGCGGCGGTCCTGCCAGACGATGGCGTGGTGCACCGGCTGGCCGGTGGTGCGGTTCCACAGCACGGTGGTCTCGCGCTGGTTGGTGATGCCGATGGCGTGGATGTCGGCGGGCTGCAGCTTCGCCTTGGCCAGCACCTCGCGCGCGGTGGCCAGCTGGCTGCGCCAGATTTCCATCGGGTCGTGCTCGACCCAGCCCGGCTGCGGGTAGATCTGCGTGAGTTCCTTCTGGGCGATGGCGACGATGCGGCCTTCGCGGTCGAACACGATGCTGCGCGAGCTGGAGGTGCCCTGGTCCAGGGCAAGCAGGTAGGTGGTCATTCGATGAGTCTGATGGGGTTCAGTTGTCGCGCGCGATCTCGAGGCGCACCTGCGCGGCGTGCAGCAGGTCGGGGAAGGGCGGCGGCGGCGCGGCGTCGGTGAACAGGCGGTCGATCTGCGAGAGCGTGCCCAGCTGGATCATGGCCGGCCGGTTGAACTTGCTCGCGTCGGCCGCCAGCCACACCTCGCGCGCCTGGGCAATGATGGTCTGCGCGACCTTCACCTCGCGCAGGTCGAAGTCGCGCAGCGAGCCGTCGGCCTCGATGCTCGACACGCCGATGAGCGCGATGTCGACCTTGAACTGGCGGATGAAGTCGATGGTGGCCTCGCCCACCACGGCGCGGTCGCGCGGGCGCACCGAGCCGCCGGCCACGATCACCTCGCAGGCCGTGTTGCCGCTCAGGATGGTCGCCACGTTCAGGTTGTTGGTGATCACGCGCAGGCCCGTGTGGCGCATCAGCGCCTTGGCGATGGCCTCGGTGGTGGTGCCGATGTTCAGGATGAGCGAACAGTCGTTGGGCACCAGCTCGGCCACGCGGCGCGCAATGCGCGCTTTTCCGTCGGCGTTGAGCGTTTCGCGCTGCTGGTAGCCGATGTTCTCGGTGGTCGAGCTGGGCACGCGCACGCCGCCGTGGAAACGCGTGAGCAAACCCGCATCGGCCAGCCGCTGCACGTCGCGCCGCACGGTCTGCAGCGTGACGCCCAGCATGTCGGCGAGCTGTTCGACGGTGACCGAACCGCGCGCGCGCACGGTGTCGAGGAGGTTGATCTGGCGCGGGTTGGAGTTCACAGAGGCGTCGTGGAAAGCGGAAAGACTGGGGTCGAGGGTACAGGCCGCGTCACTTTAAAACGAAAGAAAACGAAGCCGAGTAAGGGAAAACTCGGAGGAAAATCGCGCCAAAAGGAATCCAAATGAAAAGACGCGAAAATACAATCTCGGCCTTTGCTGACAAAAGTCACGAACCTACGGACCTCCAGCCTGTGACCGATTTCTCCTCTCCAGCGGCCAAACCCGCCACCGATTGCGATGTGCTGATCGTCGGCGGTGGCATCAACGGCTGTGGCATTGCGCGCGACCTGGCCGGCCGGGGCTGGCGCGTGGTCCTGTGCGAGAAGGACGACCTGGCCTCGCACACCTCGTCGTCTTCCACCAAGCTGATCCACGGCGGGCTGCGCTACCTCGAGTACTACGAGTTCTCGCTGGTGCGCAAGGCGCTGCAGGAGCGCGAGGTGCTGCTCAAGAGCGCGCCGCACATCATGTGGCCGCTGCGCTTCGTGATGCCGCACGACCCCTCGATGCGCCCGGCCTGGATGATCCGCATCGGCCTGTTCATGTACGACCACCTCGCCAGGCGCGAGGTGCTGCCGCCGTCGCGCGGCATCGACCTGCGCCAGCATCCGGCCGGCGCGCCGCTCAAGGCGCAGTACAAGCGCGGCTTCGTGTACTCCGACGGCTGGGTCGACGACGCGCGGCTGGTGGTGCTCAACGCCATCGACGCGCGTTCGAAGGGCGCCGAAGTGCTCACGCGCACGCGCTGCATCCATGCGCAGCGCGGCGCCGACGGCTGGGTCGCCACGCTCGAAGGCCCCGACGGCGCGCACCGCACCGTGCGCGCACGCGCCGTGGTGAACGCGGCCGGCCCGTGGGCCGAATCCTTCCTGCGCGGCGTGGCCCAGTCGGCGCGCGGCGAGGCGCTGGCCACCAAGAGCCTGCGGCTCGTGAAGGGCAGCCACATCATCGTGCCGCGCCTGTTCGACCACGACCACGCCTACATCTTCCAGAACCCCGACAAGCGGATCATCTTCGCCATTCCCTACCAGGGCGCATTCACGCTGATCGGCACCACCGACATCGAGATCAGCGGCGACGACCCCGGCGCCGCGCGCATCGCGCAGGAAGAAATCGACTACCTGTGCACCCAGGCCAGTCGCTACTTCGACAAGGCCATCGTGCCGGCCGACGTGGTCTGGACCTACTCGGGCGTGCGCCCGCTGCTGGACGACGCCTCGGGCGACCCGTCGGCCGTCACGCGCGACTACCTGCTCGAGTCGAACACCACCGCCGCGCCGCTGCTGTCGGTGTGGGGCGGCAAGATCACCACTTTCCGCAAGCTGGCCGAGGACGCGGCCGACGAGGTCGGCAAGATGCTCGGCCAGTCGAATGCCCAGCGCCCGGCCTGGACCGACGGCGCCTTCCTGGCCGGCGGCGACCTGTCGGCCTGGATCGGCGCGCCCAAGCGCCCCGACGACGACTTCGCCCGCTTCGTGGCCGCCGTGCAGGCGAAGTACCCCTGGCTCGATGCCCAGGTCGCGCTGCGGCTGGCGCGCGGCTACGGCGCACGCGTGGCCGAACTGGTCGGCGAGGCGCAATCGCTGGCCGACATGGGCGCCGAGGTGGCGCCCGGCCTGTTCGAGCGCGAGCTGCACTTTTTGCAGGCGCGCGAATGGGCCGTGAGCTCGGACGACGTGCTCTGGCGTCGCACCAAGCTCGGCCTGCACTACACGCCCGCCGAGCGCGAGCAGGTGGCGATCTGGCTGCAGGCCAACGCAAAGAACAACAACGACACCGTGGAAGTGGAGGTGAGCTGATGCAGCTGACTCTGGAGCGCGTCACCAAGAAGGTCGGCGCGCAAACCTGGCTCTACGAGCAGAGCATTGCGCCGAAAAGCGGCGCGGTGACCGTGCTGCTCGGCGCCACGCAGGCCGGCAAGACCAGCCTGATGCGCCTCATGGCCGGGCTCGACACGCCCAGCACCGGGCGTGTGCTGGTGGATGGCAAGGACGTCACCGGCACGCCGGTGCGCGAGCGCAATGTCGCGATGGTCTACCAGCAGTTCATCAACTACCCCTCGCTCAAGGTGGCCGACAACATCGCCTCGCCGCTGAAGCTGCGCGGCGAGTCGAACATCGACGCGCGGGTGAAGGCGCTGGCCGACAAGCTGCACATCGGCATGTTCCTCGACCGCTACCCGCAGGAGCTGTCGGGCGGCCAGCAGCAGCGCGTGGCGCTGGCGCGCGCGCTCGCCAAGAACGCACCGCTCATGCTGCTCGACGAGCCGCTGGTCAACCTCGACTACAAGCTGCGCGAAGGCCTGCGCGAAGAACTCACGCAACTCTTCGCCACCGGCGACTCGACCGTCATCTACGCCACCACCGAACCCGGCGAAGCGCTGCTGCTGGGCGGTTACACGGCCGTGATGGACGCCGGCGAGCTGTTGCAGTACGGCCCGACCGCCGAAGTGTTCCATGCGCCGCAGTCGCTGCGCGTGGCGCGCGCCTTCAGCGATCCGCCGATGAACCTGCTGGCGGGCACGGCCGCGGCCGGCCGCGTGCAGCTCGCGGGCGGGCCCGCGCTCACGCTGGCCCTGCCTGACAGCGTGTCGGGCGCGGTCACCGTCGGCCTGCGCGCGAGTGCCTTGAACGTGAACGCGGGGGAGGGCGACATCGCCTTGCCCGGCAAGGTGGAGCTGGCCGAAATTTCGGGCTCCGACACCTTCGTGCACGTCGATACCGCGGTGGGCGAACTGGTGGCGCAGCTCACCGGTGTGCACCGCTTCGAGCTGGGCGCTTCGATCACGCTGTACTTCAGCGCGTCGCAAGCCTATGTGTTCGATGCCGGCGAAAAGCTGGCACTGGCGCCGGCATGGCGCAAAGGAAGCTAGTCATGGCACGCATCGACCTCGACCTGGCCCACGCCTACCGCGCCAACCCCACGCAGGACAGCGACTACGCGCTGCTTCCGCTCAAGATGAGCTTTCGCGACGGTGGCGCGTACGCCTTGCTCGGCCCCTCGGGCTGCGGCAAGACGACCATGCTCAACATCATTTCGGGCCTGCTCGTGCCTTCGCAGGGCAGCGTGAGCTTCGATGGCCGCGACATGACGCGCGCCACGCCGCAGGAGCGCAACATCGCGCAGGTGTTCCAGTTCCCGGTGATCTACGACACCATGACCGTGGCCGAGAACCTCGCGTTCCCACTGCGCAACCGCAAGGTGCCCGAAGACCAGATCAAGAAGCGCGTCGGCGAGATCGCCGAAATGCTCGACATGAGCGGCCAGCTCAACCAGCGCGCCGCGGGCCTGGCGGCCGATGCCAAGCAGAAGATCTCGCTGGGCCGCGGGCTGGTGCGCAGCGACGTGTCGGCGGTGCTGTTCGACGAACCGCTCACCGTGATCGATCCGCACCTGAAGTGGCAGCTGCGCCGCAAGCTCAAGCAGATCCACCGCGAGCTCAAGCTCACGCTGATCTACGTGACGCACGACCAGGTCGAGGCGCTCACCTTCGCCGAAGAGGTGGTGGTCATGACGCGCGGCAAGGCCGTGCAGGTGGGCAGCGCCGAGGCGCTGTTCGAGCGTCCGGCCCACACCTTCGTCGGCCATTTCATCGGCTCGCCGGGCATGAACTTCCTGTCGGCCCACAGCGCCAACGGTGCGCTCGAAGTGGCGGGCACGCCGCTGGTGCCCACGCGCGAGCTGCCGCCCGGCGCGCTCAAGATCGGCATCCGGCCCGAGTACCTGCGCCTGTCGAACGCGGGGGCGGCGGGTGCCGTGCCTGCGGTGGTGAAGCAGGTGCAGGACGTCGGCACGCACGCGATGCTCAGCGCCGAAGTCGACGGCGGCGTGGTCAAGGTGCGCATGCATTCGGACGAACAGCCGCCCTCGGTGGGCGACACGGTGTGGCTGCGGGTGCTCGACACCCACACCTGCTACTACAAGGACGAGGAACTGGTCGCATGAACCCCACCAACAAGCCGATCAACCAGAAGGCGTGGTGGCTCGTGCTGCCCGTGCTGATCTGCGTGGCCTTCTCGGCCATCGTGCCGCTGATGACGGTGGTCAACTACTCGGTGCAGGACATCATCTCGCCCGACCGGCGCGTGTTCGTCGGCACCGAATGGTTCGCCGCCGTGATGCGCGACGACGAGCTGCACCAGGCGCTGTGGCGCCAGCTGGGCTTCTCGCTGTCGGTGCTGCTGGTGGAGATTCCGCTGGGCATCGCGCTCGCGCTGTCGATGCCGGCAACGGGCTGGAAGTCGTCGGCGGTGCTGGTGGTGGTGGCGCTGTCGCTGCTCATTCCGTGGAACGTGGTGGGCACCATCTGGCAGATCTACGGCCGTGCCGACATTGGCCTCCTGGGCCACGCGCTGCAGGTCATGGGCATCGAATACAACTACACCGGCAGCGCGACCGACGCGTGGCTCACGGTGCTGGTGATGGACGTGTGGCACTGGACGCCGCTGGTGGCCTTGCTCTGCTACGCCGGCCTGCGCTCCATTCCCGACGCCTACTACCAGGCCGCGCGCATCGACGGCGCCAGCAAGTTCGCGGTGTTCCGCTACATCCAGCTGCCCAAGATGCGCGGCGTGCTGATGATCGCGGTGCTGCTGCGCTTCATGGACAGCTTCATGATCTACACGGAGCCCTTCGTGCTGACGGGCGGCGGGCCGGGCAATGCGACCACCTTCCTGAGCCAGTACCTCACGCAGAAGGCCGTGGGGCAGTTCGACCTCGGGCCGGCGGCTGCGTTCTCGCTGATCTATTTCCTGATCATCCTGCTGTTCTGCTTCGTGCTCTACAACTGGATGCAGCGTGTGGGCACGCAAGAAGTGGAGAAAGAACAATGAACGAAAAGCGATTCCACAAGCGCAGCATCTTCTTGCTGCTGTACATCCTGTTCGCGCTGCTGCCCATCTACTGGATGGTCAACATGAGCTTCAAGACGAACGAGGAGATCCTGTCGAGCTTCTCGTTCTTCCCGCAGCAGCTCACCTGGGCCAACTACGCGCGCATCTTCACCGACGAGTCGTGGTACTCGGGCTACATCAACAGCCTGATCTACGTGGCGATCAACACGGTGATCTCGCTCACCGTGGCGCTGCCGGCGGCCTACGCGTTCTCGCGCTATTCGTTCCTGGGCGACAAGCACGTGTTCTTCTGGCTGCTGACGAATCGCATGACGCCGCCCGCGGTGTTCCTGCTGCCGTTCTTCCAGCTGTACAGCACCGTCGGCCTCATGGACACGCACCTGGGCGTGGCGCTGGCGCACCTGTTGTTCAACGTGCCGCTGGCGGTGTGGATTCTCGAAGGCTTCATGAGCGGCATCCCGCGTGAGATCGATGAGACGGCCTACATCGACGGCTACTCGTTCCCGCGCTTCTTTCTCACCATCTTCCTGCCGCTCATCAAGGCCGGCGTGGGCGTGGCGGCGTTCTTCTGCTTCATGTTCAGCTGGGTCGAGCTGCTGCTGGCGCGCACGCTCACGAGCGTGAACGCCAAGCCCATCGTGGCGACGATGACGCGCACGGTGAGCGCCTCGGGCATGGACTGGGCGACGCTGGCCGCGGCCGGCGTGCTCACCATCGTGCCGGGCGCGATCGTGATCTGGTTTGTCCGCCACTACATCGCAAAAGGCTTTGCGATGGGTCGCGTCTAAGGAGACCGAGAGATGTTCGACTGGATGGTCTGGACCACCCCGGTGGCCGTTTTCTTCAGCTGCATCGCGCTCATGCTGGTCGGCATGACGGTGTGGGAATTCAAGTCGCCCACCACGATGCGCCGTGGCTGGCTGCCCATTGCCACCACGCGCGGCGACCGGCTCTTCATCGGCCTGCTGTCCGCGGCCTACGTCAACCTGATCTTCGTCGGCCTGGCCGGCAAGGTGCAGGAGTGGCTGAGCCTGGAGGCCGAGCCCTCGATCTGGATCGGCTTCGTGCTGTCGATGTTCGTGCTCGCGCTCGTGATGCGCAAAGGCTAGCCCACCGATTTCGTCAACGCGTCCGGCTCTCCGCCTCCCCGGAGCCGCGATGAAAAAACCGGGGAAGCACAACCGAGGAGACACATTCATGAAGATGCGCTACACGGCATTGGCAATGGCGGCGGCGATGGTCGCCGCGCACGGCGCATGGGCCGCAGAGCCCGAAGCCAAGAAATGGATCGACAGCGAGTTCCAGCCGTCGACCCTGAGCAAGGACCAGCAGGCGGCCGAGATGAAGTGGTTCATCGACGCGGCCAAGAAGCTGCAGGCCAAGGGCGTCAAGGAAATCTCGGTGGTGTCGGAGACCATCACCACGCATGAATACGAATCGAAGACGCTGGCCAAGGCCTTCGAGGAAATCACCGGCATCAAGGTCAAGCACGACCTGATCCAGGAAGGCGACGTGGTCGAGAAGCTGCAGACCTCGATGCAGTCGGGCAAGTCGATCTACGACGGCTGGATTTCCGACTCCGACCTGATCGGTACGCACTACCGCTACGGCAAGATGATGAACCTCACCGACTACATGGCCGGTGCGGGCAAGGAGTACACCAACCCCGGGCTCGACCTCAAGGACTTCATCGGCACCAAGTTCACCACCGCGCCCGACGGCAAGCTCTACCAGCTGCCCGACCAGCAGTTCGCCAACCTGTACTGGTTCCGCGCCGATCTGTTCGATCGCAAGGACCTGAAGGACAAGTTCAAGGCCAAGTACGGCTACGACCTGGGTGTGCCGCTGAACTGGAGCGCCTACGAGGACATCGCCGAGTTCTTCAGCGTCGACGTGAAGACCATCGACGGCAAGCCGATCTACGGCCACATGGACTACGGCAAGAAGGACCCGTCGCTGGGCTGGCGCTTCACCGATGCGTGGCTCTCGATGGCCGGCACCGCCGACATCGGCACCCCCAACGGCATGCCGATCGACGAATGGGGCATCCGCGTGGCCGACGACAAGTGCACGCCCGTGGGCGCGGCCGTGTCGCGCGGCGGTGCGACCAACTCGCCGGCCGCCGTGTACGCGCTCACCAAGTACATCGACTGGATGAAGAAGTACGCGCCCAAGGAAGCCATGGGCATGACCTTCGGCGAAGCCGGCCCGGTGCCCGCGCAGGGCCAGATCGCCCAGCAGATCTTCTGGTACACGGCCTTCACGGCCGACATGACCAAGAAGGGCCTGCCCGTGGTGAACGAGGACGGCACGCCCAAGTGGCGCATGGCGCCCGGCCCGAACGGCCCGTACTGGAAGCAGGGCATGCAGAACGGCTACCAGGACGTGGGTTCGTGGTCGTTCTTCAACGGCCATGACGCCAACAAGACCGCCGCCGCCTGGCTCTACGCCCAGTTTGTGACCTCCAAGAGCGTCTCGCTCAAGAAGACCATCGTGGGCCTGACCCCGATCCGCGAATCGGACATCCAGAGCAAGGCCATGACCGACATGGCGCCCAAGCTGGGCGGCCTGGTCGAGTTCTACCGCAGCCCGGCCCGCGTGGCATGGACGCCCACCGGCACCAACGTGCCCGACTACCCCAAGCTGGCGCAGCTGTGGTGGAAGAACGTGGCCGAGGCCGTCACGGGCGAGAAGACCCCGCAGAAGGCCATGGACAACCTGGCCGACGAGATGGACAACGTGATGGGCCGCCTGCAACGCGCCGGCATGGCCCACTGCGCGCCCAAGCTCAACGCCAAGGGCGACCCGAACAAGTGGCTCAGCGACCAGCACGCACCCTGGAAGAAGCTGGCCAACGAGAAGCCCAAGGGCGAGACCATCGACTACAACAAGCTGCTGAGCGCCTGGAAGGCCGGCAAGGTGCGCTGACCGGCGCGTCGCCAGCAGCAATTGCAAACAAGGGCCGCGCCGCGAGGTGCGGCCCTTTTTCGCTTTCTGGCGCCCTGGTTCGTCGGATTCACGCGACGCCATGACCTATGGCAGATGCACCTTTGAAAAGGTTCGCTTACATTCGACGGCCCCCGCCACGGCCCGCCAGTGAATCCAAGTTCTTCCAGCCCCACCGCCAGCCCTCCTGCCACCCCGAGCGCGCGTGTCAAACGCGTCCTGCTGATCCAGTACTCGCAGACCGGGCAACTCGACCGCGTGGCCGGGCAGATCGCCGCGCCGCTGCGCGCCGACCCGGGCATCGAACTGCGCGTGGAGACGCTGCGGCCGCTGCAGCGCTTTCCCTTTCCCTGGCCCTTCCTGACCTTCTTCGACGCGTTCCCCGAGTCGGCCCACCTGAAGCCGGGCCCGCTGGCGCCGCTGACGCTCACGGGCGACGAAGACTTCGACCTCGTCATCCTGCCGTACCAGGTGTGGTTTCTGGCGCCCGCGCAGCCGGTCGTGGCCTTCCTGCAGCACCCCGTGGCGGCGCGGCTGCTCAAGGGAAAACCCGTGGTCACGGTCATTGCCTGCCGCAACATGTGGCTGCTGGCCCACGAAAAGCTCAAGGGCCTGCTCGCCGCCACCGGCGCGCGCCTGATCGACAACGTGGTGCTCACCGACCCCGGCCCCACGCTCGCCACCTTCTTCACCACGCCGGCCTGGCTCATCTGGGGTCGCAAGCGCGGCTTCTGGGGCATGCCCGACGCGGGCCTGAGCGAGGAACAGATCCGCGGCTGCGGCCGCTTCGGCCGGGCCCTGCGCGACGCATTGCATGAAGGCCGCGAGCAGGGCGACGCGCCCCTGCTGGCCGGGCTGGGCGCGGTGCGCGCCCAGGCGCGGCTGCTCATCAGCGAGAAGGCCGGCACGCGCAGCTTCTACCTGTGGGGCAAGCTGATCATGGCGGCCGGCGGGCCGGGCGCGGCGGTGCGCAAACCGCTGCTCTTGCTGTACGTGCTGTTTCTGCTGGCACTGATCGTCACCGTCGTGCCGGTGAGCCTGACGCTGCAGGCCCTGCTGCGGCCGTTGTTCCGAGGGTGGCTGACTAAAATGACGGCTCAATTCGAGCGCCCGTCGGGCTCTGCCACGGACCGGCTCCCTCTCTATGACGACTGATGTTTTCCTGACCCGCACCGCTGCCTTCCTGCCTTTTTCTCCGGTCAGCAACGAAGACATCGAAGAAGTGTTGGGCCGCATCGGCGGCAAGGTGTCGCGTGCGCGACGCCTCATCCTGCGCAGCAACGGCATCCAGTCGCGCCACTACGCCATCGACCGTGCCACCGGCCAGCTGGCCATGACCAACGCACAGCTCACCGCCGCGGCCATCCGCGCGCTGGGCGACGACATCGGCCAAGTCGACTGCCTGGCCACCGGCACCTCGCTGCCCGACCAGCTCATGCCCAACCACGCGGTGATGGTGCACGGCGAACTGGGCTGGCCCCGGCTCGAGGTGGTGGCCTGCGCCGGCATCTGTCTGGCCGGCGCGGCGGCGCTCAAGCATGCGTGGCTGTCGGTGCGCGCGGGCGACGCGCGGCGCGCGGTCGCCACGGGCTCCGAGCTGGCCTCGGCTGTGATGCGCGGGATCAACTTCGAGGCCGAGCTCGAGCACAAGCTCGAAGCGCTCGAAGCGCGCCCCGAGATCGCCTTCGAGAAAGACTTCCTGCGCTGGATGCTGTCCGACGGCGCCGGCGCGGTGCTGCTGGAGCGCGAGCCGCGCGGGCCGCTGTCGCTGCGCGTCGAATGGATCGAGCTGTCGTCGGCGGCGCACGAGCTGCCGGTGTGCATGTATGCCGGCGCCGACAAGAACGAACAGGGCGGCCTCGATGGCTGGGCCCGCACCTCGCCGGCCGACTGGCAGCGCGACTCGACCTTCGCCGTCAAGCAGGACGTGCGCCTGCTCAACGACAACATCGTGCGCGCCACGCTGGCCGAGCCGCTGGCCGCCATCATCGAGCGGCGCGGGCTGAAGACCGACGACATCGACTGGTTCCTGCCGCACCTGTCGTCGCACTATTTCGTCGAGCCCGTGGCCGCGAGCCTGGCGTCGCTGGGCCTGCCGATTCCGCGCGAGCGCTGGTTCAGCAACCTCGCGACCAAGGGCAACACGGGCTCGGCCTCGCCGTACATCATGCTGGACGAGCTGTTCCGCTCGGGCCGCATCAAGCCGGGCCAGAAGCTGCTGATGTTCGTACCGGAAAGCGGCCGTTTTTCGAGCGGCTTCATCTACCTGGAGGCTGTGTAGCCATGGACCTCGATGCCGTGCCACAGGAGGGCAACGCGACCCTCGCAGGCCATTCCAAGCTGATGTACGCCCGCGACGCGCAAGGCCGCGTCGTCACCACCACCTCGAAGGGCTGGGAGGCGGAAGAGATCGTCACCAGCCACGCGGTCGACGTGCTGGTCGAGCAGGCGCAAGAGGCCAAGGCGCGCGTGAAGGCCGGGCTGGCTTCGCCGCTCGAGTACTGGATGTACGAGCGCCGCATGGACGTGGCGCTGCTCTCGCAGACCAGCGGCTTCTGGCAGTGGCGCGTGCGCCGCCACCTGCTGCCGCGCCATTTCGCCGCGCTGTCGCCGGCCCAGCTCGCCCGCTACGGCCAGGCGCTGGGGCTGCCCGTTTCCACCCTGCAAGGCCTGCCGTGAACTTCCAACACCAACAGGCGGCGCACTGCGAAAGCGGCGTCATCTCCAGCCTCATGCGCCACCACGGCGCGCCGATGAGCGAGGCGATGGCGCTGGGGTTGTCGTCGGCGCTGTCGTTCGCCTACCTGCCGTTCATCAAGCTGTCGGGCCTGCCGCTCATCTCGTACCGCATGCCGCCCAAGGCCATCATCAAGGGCCTTTTGGCGCCGATGGCCGCGCGCTTTCGCTTCGAGACCTTCCGCAGCCCGCAGGCCGGGCAGCAGCGGCTGGACGCGCTGCTGGCCGACGGCCAGCTCGTGGGCCTGCAGACCTCGGTTTACTGGTTGCCGTACTTTCCGCCGAACATGCGCTTTCACTTCAACGCGCACAACCTGCTGGTCTACGGCAAGGACGGCGACGACTACCTGATCAGCGACCCGGTGTTCGAGGAGCCCGTGCGTTGCGCCAGCGAAGACCTGTCGCGCGCCCGCTTCGCCAAGGGCGTGCTGGCACCCAAGGGCCTCATGTACTACCCGCAGGCCATCGAGCGCAAGGCGGTCGACGCCGCCTCGGTGACCCGGGCCATCCGCAAGACCGTGCGCAACATGCTCGCACCCGTGCCCATCGTCGGCGTGCGCGGCATGCGCACGCTGGCCAAGCGCATGCAGAAGCTGTCGCCCAGCGATCCGCGCAGCGTCGACTTCATCGGCCACCTGGTGCGCATGCAGGAAGAAATCGGCACGGGCGGGGCGGGCTTTCGCTTCATCTACGCGGGCTTCCTGCAGGAGGCCGCGCAGCTGCTCGACAAGCCGCAGCTCACGCAGATGTCCGAACGCCTGATCGCCATCGGCGACGGCTGGCGCGCGTTCGCGCTCAAGGCGGCGCGCATGGTGAAAGGGCGCGAGCCGGTCGATCCCGTGGCACTCGCCGGCAAGCTGCGTGAGCAGGCGCAGCAGGAAGAAACCTTCTTCCGCGACCTCAAGGCCGCCGTCGCCTGATGCTCGAGCTTCACCAGCTCGGCTATCGCTACCCGCACGCTGACAAGGCCGCGCTGGCCGACGTGTCGCTCGCCGTGCCGCGCGGTTGCGTGCTGGGTTTGCTGGGCCCGAACGGCGCCGGCAAGACCACGCTGATCTCGCACCTGTCGGGCGCGCTTGCGGTGCAGTCGGGCGACATCCGCATCGACGGCCAGCCGCTGCAGCAGGTGCGCGCCAAGGCGCCCACGCGCATCGCCGTGGCGCCGCAGGACCAGGCCTTCTATCCGATGCTCACCGTGGCCGAGAACCTGGCCTGCTTTGCCGCGGCCGGCAAGCTTTCGGGTGCGCGCAAGAAGGCGCGCATCGACACCTGCACGCAGTTCGCGCAGCTCGAACAGTTCGCGGGCGTGCGTGCTGAACGGCTCTCGGGCGGCCTCAAGCGCCGGCTCAACCTCGCGATCGCCTTGCTGCCCGAACCCGAGCTGATGCTGTTCGACGAGCCGACGGTGGGCGTCGATCCGCAGTCGCGCGCCTTCATCCTCGATGCGATCAAGAGCCTGGCGCAGGCCGGCGCGGCGGTGATCTACGCCTCGCACTACATGGAAGAGATCGAGGCCATCGCCGATCGCGTGGCCATCCTCGACCAGGGCCGCGTGCTGCGCGAAGGCCCGCTCGACGCGCTGCTGTCGCAAAGCGCGATGCTGCTGACCCTGGCCGCCGACGGGCTCGACGCACAGATGCTCTCGCGCTTCGGCACGGTGGAGCAGGGCGCGGCGCACTGGCGCATCCACCTGAACGCAGGCACCGGTCCCGGCCCCGTGCTGGCCGCGCTCGAAGCCGAAGGCATCGAGGTGCGCCAGGCCGAGTTCGGCCGGCACGACCTCGAGCAGCTCTTCATGGCGCTCACGCACCGTTCGCTGCGCGACTGACCGAACGCCATGCTCCTAGCGCTCATCAAGAAGGAACTGCTGGCCCTCGTGCGCGACATGCACGGGCTGGCCGTGCTGTTCGTGATGCCGATGGTGTTCATCGTGCTGATGTCGCTCACGCTGAAGGACATCTACCGCCCGCCGCTGGCCGAGCTGAGCTACGCGGTCGATGCGCGCGACAGCGGCACGCCCGCCAAATGGCTGCTGCAGATCTGGCAGCGCAGCCACGGCGCGCCGCAGCCGCTGGGCAGCGACTGGCAGGCGCGGCTGCGCAGCGGCACGCTCAAGTACGTGATCGTGCTGGAGCCCGGGCTGTCGGACGAACTGGAATCGGCCGCGCTCTCCACGCGTGCCCACATCCGCCTGCTCGCCGAACCCGGCATCGACGCCAATCTGTTCAACGCACTGCGCGCCGAACTCATCGGGGCCTCGGGCGAACTCAAGGCGCGGCTCGCGCTGGCGGTGCCCGGCACGGCCAGCCCCGCGCCCGATGCGTCCATCCAGGCGATGGTGCAGGCCGAGCGCTTTGCCACCGCCGGCCCGCGGCCCACGTCGGTGCAGCAGAACGTGCCGGCCTGGCTGGTGTTCGGCATGTTCTTCGTGGTGGCCTCGCTGTCCAGCCTGTTCGTGCAGGAGCGCGGCTCGGGCGCGCTCGGCCGGCTGCAGAGCCTGGGCGTGTCGCGTTCGATGCTGCTCGCTTCCAAGGCCTTGCCGTATCTCGGCGTGAACGCGCTGCAGGCGCTGCTGATGCTGGCGGCGGGCATCTGGTTCATGCCGCTGATCGGCGGCGACGCGCTCTCGCTCGCGGGCATCCACTGGGGCGGCCTGCTGCTGTCGCTGGCGGCCGTGAGCCTGGCGGCGGTGAGCCTGTCGCTGGCGGTGGCTTGCCTCGTCAAGAGCCATGCGCAGGCCGCCACGCTCGGGCCGATGGTGAATGTGCTGATGGCGGCGGCGGGCGGCATCATGGTGCCCAAGTTCGTCATGCCGGGCTTCATGCAGCGCATGGTCGAAATCTCTCCCATGAACTGGGGGCTCGAAGCGCTGCTCACCGTGCTGCTGCGCGGCGGCGGCGTGGCCGAGGTGCTGCCGCAGGTCGGCCGGCTGGTGGCGTTCGCGGCCCTCATGTTCTTCGTGGCTGTCTTTCTGTTTCGCAGGCGCGCACCGTGACGAGCACCGTTTCTTCTCCTGAATTCATCGCCCGCCTCAAGGCCCTCGTGCTCGAGGCTGTCGAAAAAGACGCGCCGCCCGGCGGCCTCGGCGACGACGAGCCGCTGTTCGGCCCCGAGGCGCGCCTGGACCTCGATTCGCTCGATGCGCTGCAGGTGTCGATGGCGATCCAGCAGCACTTCGGCCTGCGCATGCCCGACAGCAAGGACACGCGCCGCGCCATGACGTCGATCGCGCACCTGGCGGAACACCTGGTGCAAGCGGGCAAGGGATGAGTCCGGTGTACCTGGCCGGCATGGGCCTGGCCTGCGTGCTCGGCGACGATCTGCCGTCGGCACTCGCGGCATTGCGGCGCGGCGGCGTGCCGCCCACGCCGGTGACGGTGGCCGAGGGCCTGCAGTGGCCGGTCTACACGCTGGCGGTGCCGCCCGGTGACTGGGCGCAGCGCGTGCAGCACACGGTGCGCCGCGTGGTCGCGCAGACCGGCGACGGGCTGGACCGGCAGGGGCCGCTGTTCGTGGCCTCGTCGTCGCTCGACATCGGGGCCATGGAGCACGCGCAGCACGACGCGCGGCTGAGCGGCGACCTGCAGGACTTTGCCGACATCGCCGCCGCCGCGCTCGACTGGCAAGGCCCGGTCTTCACCGTCTCGACCGCCTGCACCTCGGCGCTCAACGCGATGCTGGCAGCGGCCGACATGGTGCGCGCGGGCGAGGCGCGCGAGGCGCTGGTGATCGGCGCCGAACTCGACAACCGCTTCACCGTGGCCGGCTTCGGCGCGATGCAGCTGCTGGCGCCCGACAGCGCACGGCCCTTCGGCGCGGGGCGCCAGGGGCTGGTGCTCGGCGAGGCGGTGGCGGCGCTGCGGCTCGGATCGCAACCCGCGCGCTGGGCGCTGCTGGGCGGCGCCAACGTGGTCGACGGCCGCAACCCCTCGGGCACCGAGGCGAGCGCCGTGCGTGCGATGTGCCGCGACACGCTGGCGCGCAGCGGCCTGCAGCCCGCGGACATCGACCTCATCAAGGTGCAGGCGGCCGGCAGCCCGGTCAACGACGCGATCGAGGTCGAGGCGCTGCGGGAGGTGTTCGCGCCGCTGCCGCCGCTGGTGTCGCTCAAGTCGGCGATCGGCCACACGCTGGGCGCGGCCGGGGCGGCGGAGCTGGCCCTGCTGGTCGGCTGCATCGAAGGCGCCGTCTGGCCGTCGGTCGGCTACGCGCTGGACGAGACGCTGGGCATCGCGCTGAGCGACGGGCCGCCGGCGCGGCTGCGCCACATCCTGCTCAACGTGGTGGGCTTCGGCGGCGGGCATGCGTCGCTGGTGCTCAAGGATTGCAACGCCGAATGAGCCACGCTGCAGCCCCCTGGCGCACCGTCGCTCATGTCGTGGCGCATCCGCCGCCCGACGACTGGCGCGACGCGCTGGCGACCCGCCTGGGCCGCCGGCCGCGCCGTGTCGGCCTGTGGACCGAGCTGGCGATGTACGGCGCGCTGCGTTGCCTCGACGCGGCTGGCGAAGCCGCGCTGCCGGCGGGCGCGCGCCTGCGCGTGACCAGCCGGCGCGGCGCATGGGAGGCCACGCGCGCGGGGCTGGCGCAGCTCGACGCGGGCTTGCCGATGCCCTTCACCTTCATGCAAGGCCAGCCCGCGCTGATGCTGGCCGAGGTTGGCCGCTGCCTCGACTGGCAGGGCGATGCGAGCTTCATGCTGTGCCGCGATCTCGCGCGGCCGCTGGCGCTGTCGCAGCTGGGTGCGGGGCGCGACGGGCTGCTGTTCGGGGTGGTGGAGGAGACGTTCGGCGACGTGCCGCCGCGCTCCGAATGGTGGCGGCTGGTGCCGACCGATCAGGCGGCGATCGAACGCTGAAGATTCTCGCGCGCCCGCGCTTCGAGCAGCGCGTGCATGCGTGGCGTGGCGTAGATCGCCGGGCGAGCTAGAAAGCGCTGGAGGATCGCGCGCCGGCGCGGCAGGCGAATCTCCTCGGGAACGAAACCGTATTCCGCATGCACCTGGCGCTCGTACTCGTCGAAGCGCGCGCGCTCGGCGCCGAGGATCGACAGGTCGATGTCGATCAGCAGCTCGGCGTCGCGGCCCTCGGGCACGGCGTCGTGGCGGGTGGCCATGACGAGCGCGTGGACGCGTTCGGCCGACGCATCGCTCGCGCCGGCCGCCTGCAGCGCCTGCCGCGCCCAGTCGGCGCTGCGCGCTTCGTTGTCATGCGCATGCACGTCGTAGATCGCATCGTGGAACCACAGCGCCAGCGCGACTTCGCCGGGGCGTTCGGCGAGCGCCTGTTCCCGGTCGAACCACGCGAGGCATTCGCCCAGGTGCTGCATCGTGTGGTAGTGGCGCTGCGGCTCGCCGTAGCGGCGTTGCAGTTCGAGCCGCAATGCGTCGTCGGGCGCGGCCACGCCCAGCGCGTGCCAGGCGGCGGTCCAGTTCGCGTGCAGCGCCTGCGGTGTCATCGCGGTTACTGCTCCATCGCGGCCTTGACCTCCTGGCCGAGGTCGAGCACCGACATCGCGTAGTAGCTGCTCCAGTTGTAGCGCGTGATCACGTAGAAGTTGCGCGTGCCCGCGACATAGGTCGGCGGCGCGTCGAGGCCGTTCTGCAGCTCGATGAGCGCCAGCAGGCCCTTGTGCTTCAGGCCTTCGCCCTCGGGCACGGCGCCCGCGGCCACGAAACTGTCGGCGCTGAAGGTCGGCAGGATGTCGGGCGCCAGCAGCAGCGCCTTCTTCAGGCGCGCTTCCTCGAAATGCACCGGATAGATCGACGGCATGCCCGGCGTCCAGCCGAAGCCCTTGAAGTAGCTCGCCACCGAGCCGATCACGTCGACCGGGTTGTTCACGAGGTCGATGCGGCCATCGCCGTCGAAGTCGACCGCGTACTTGGCGATGCTGCTGGGCATGAACTGCGGCATGCCCATGGCGCCGGCGTAGCTGCCTACGGGCGTGAGCGGGTCGTCGGCGGTGCGGCTTTCGGTGCTCAGGAAGCTTTCGAGCTCGCCGCGGAAGAAGGCGATGCGCTCGGCCGCGCGCGGGTGGCCCTGCGGGAAGTCGAAGGACAGCGTGGCCAGCGCATCGATCACGCGGAAGTTGCCCATGTTGCGGCCGTAGATGGTCTCGACGCCGACGATGCCGACGATGATTTCCGGCGGCACGCCGTAGGTGGCCTCGGCGCGCGCGAGCGTCTCGGCATTGGCGCGCCAGAAGCGCACGCCGGCCGCGATGCGTACCGGGTCGATGAAGCGGCTGCGGTAGGTCTGCCAGTTCTTCACGGTGCCGACGGGGCCCGGCAGCATCAGGCGCGGCACGTTGGGCAGGAAGCGCGCGGCACCGATGGTGGCGCGCACCCAGTCGCGGTCGAGGTTGCGGCGCTGGGCGACATCGTCGGCGAACGCCATGGCGTCGTCCCGCGTGGCGTACGGGGTGCTGCCGCGCACCGGCGTGACGGCGGGGCGGCCATTGGCCTGGGGCTTCTGGGCCAGGGCGCCCGTGGGCCAGGCGACGCAGGCGGCGAGGAGGGCGGTGGCGGCCACTGCGGCGCGCAAGGGCGTGGGAAAGGCGTGTGACATGGGCACGATTGTGCCGCCCGTGCGCATGCGCACTTTCGGGGGACACATGTGGTTGCAGCCGCGCGTCAGGCGCGCGGCGGCGTGGGCGGCCAGGGCAGCCGGCGGAACTCGGCGCGCAGCGCGGCGAGCGAGGCCGATGGGCCGGACGCGGCGGGCGCGTAGCGCTGGGCTTCGAGCTTCAGCAGCCAGTCGCGCACGGCCTGCGCGGCGGGCCCGAAGCGGGCGTCGGCGGCCTGGGCCATCTGGCGCGGCGGCGCTGTCTCGGGCAGCGGCAGGCCGGCCTTGGCCAGGCGCGCGCGGGCCCGGCCCAGCAGGCGCAGCCACGGGTCGTGCCGGCTGCGCTCCCACAGCGTCCAGCCGGCGCCGGCCAGGCTCGCGGCCACCAGCAGGTACAGCAGCACGTAGCCCAGGTCTTCCAGGCTCGGGGCGTTGAAGCCGAGGGTCTTGAGCAGGTCGAGCTGGCGGCTCTGCGTGTAGTTGAGCACCCACTGGTTCCAGCCGTTGTTCACGGCCTCCCAGGCGGCGCGCAGGTTCTGCACCAGCGTCGGGCTCATGACGCCGATGGCGCCGGCCAGCAGGCCGGGCTGCGGCGTGAGGCGCTGGAACTGCCCGATGCGCCCCGGCGCGACCGAGCCGGTCGGGTCGACGCGCACCCAGCCCGCGCCCTCTTGCCACACCTCGGCCCAGGCGTGGGCGTCGCTCTGGCGCACCACCCAGTAGTTGTCGACGTTGTTGAGCTCGCCGCCCTGGTAGCCGGTGACGATGCGCGCCGGGATCTGCAGATTGCGCATCAGCACCACGAAGGCTGAGGCGATGTGCTCGCAGAAGCCTTCCTTGCGGTCGAACCAGAACTCGTCGGCGGTCTCGTTGCCGTACACGCCGGGCTCCAGCGTGTAGGTGTAGCCGCCGGTGCGCAGACGTTGCAGCGCGGCCTGCACGAAGGCCTGTGCATCGGCGCCGGCCAGCGTGGGGTCGGCGCGCATCTGGGCGGCGAGTGCGGCGGTGCGTGGGTTGCTGCCGGGCGGCAGCACCAGGTAGGGCTGGAGCCGGCCACCGGTGCGCACGATCGGGCCGCTCTGGAACTGCGGGTGGCTCTCGGCGCGGTAGCGCACGAGGTCCATGATCGGCCGGTTCACGAACCACTGCAGGTCGGGTGTGCCGGTGACCTCGTAGCCGGGCACCTCGGGCGCGCGCGGCGCGGCGTCGAGCGTGAGCAGCCACGGGCGCTGGCTGGCCTCGAGCGTGACCTCGTAGCGCACCGGCTCGCCGCGCGTGCGCAGGTTCGACACCGACTGCCCGCTGCGCGCCCAGGTCGGCAGCGCCGTCCATTCGCGGCCGTCGAACTGCGCCAGCACGGGGCCGCGGAAGTACAGCTGGCTCTGCGGCGGCGCGCGGTTGTCGTCGAACTTGATGCGCGCGGCGATGCTGTCGTCGAGCGCCAGTTCGGCGATGGTGCCGACCCGCATTGTGTTCGACAGGCCGCTGCGCCCGGCCATGGCGTCGCTGGGCGTGCCCCACAGTGGCGCGAAGCGCGGGAACAGCAGGAACAGTGCGAGCATCACCGGCGTGCCCGCCAGCGCCATCCAGCCGGCCATGCGCGCGGCCTGCATCAGCGGCGGCCGGCCCACCGGCATGTGGGCGTTGACCAGCGCCGTCAGCAGGCCCAGCAGCGCCAGCAGCATGATGAAGGCGGTGAGCAGCGACTGCGAATAGAAGAAGTTCGTGAGCATCGCGAAGAAGCCCAGGAAGAAGACCACGAAGGCGTCGCGCCGGGCGCGCAGCTCCAGCGTCTTGAGCGCCAGCAGGCACACGACCAGCGTGACGCCCGCGTCGCGGCCCAGCAGCGTGCGGTGGGTGGCGTAGGTGCCGGCCAGCGCCAGCGCCAGCAGCGCGATGCGCCACCACTTGCTGGGCAGCGGGCGCGCCTGCACCGCCAGCGAGGCGCGCCACAGCAGCACCATGGCGGTGATGGCCGAGCACCACCAGGGCAGCTCGTTCACCTGCGGCAGCAGGATGAGGCCGATGACGCAGAGCAGGAACAGCGTGTCCCGTGCGTCCCTCGGCAGTGCGGTGAGTTCGCGTACGACCCGGTTCATGCGGCAGTCCCGTTCATGCGCACAGCGCCAGCGCCTCGAGGCAGGCGCGCCGGTGCGCCTCGCCCTGCGACGGCTTCACCGTGCGGCCGGCGACGCGCACGCCGTAGTCCACGCCGAGCCGGTCGGCCATCAGCACCCAGGCGCACAGGCGCGACAGGCGGGCCTCGGTGTCGGGCAGCGCGGCGGCGTGCGCGTCGAGCCAGAGTTCTTCGCGCTGCGTGTGCTGCGTGTCGCGGCTCACCAGGTCTTCGGAGCCGTTGGCCTGCGCGCGGGCGGCCTTCTTCCAGACCACGAGCTTGAGCGGATCGCCGCGGCGGTAGGCCCGCACGCCGTCGTACTCGCCGGCGTTCTGCGCCCGCACCGCGGCCGACGCGGCGGCGGGCCCCGAGAGCGGCTCGCCCGCCGGCAGCGGCGGCGGGTGGGCTTCGGGCGTCGGGTACACGAGCAGCTGCGCGGCCGGGCGCCAGACCGTCCAGACGCGGAAGGTGCCGAGCGGAAAGCGCGTCTCGGCGGTCAGCGGCGGCACCGGGTGCAGGCCGCGCCGCTCGGGCTGGAAGGCGATCTCCACCGTGGCCGTGCCTTCGGCGGGCACGTCGGTCCAGGCCCACTGGCCGCTGCCGCGTACCGCCATGCCGATGCCGTAGCGCACGCTGCGCCGTTCGTTGTGCAGCACCACGCGCAGCACCGCCGCGGCGCCCGCGAACTGCGCCTCGGGGGGCACCATGCGCAGCGCCAGCCCGCGCAGCGTGGCGTGGCACACATGCATGCCCACCGCGACGCTGCCGGCCAGCAGGAAGGTCAGCAGGTAGCCCAGGTTGAGCTGGTAGTTGATCGACGCCACCAGCAGCACCAGCAGCGTGGCCGCCAGCGTCCAGCCGGCGCGCGTGGGCACGATGTAGACGTTGCGCTGGGTGAGTTCGAGCGTGTCCGACGGGGCCCGGCGCGAGAGGAACCAGCCGTCGATGCGCGAGCGCAGGACGCCGACAGGGCTCACGGCAGCGGCACCTCGGCGATCATGGCGCGCACCTGTTCGACGGCGCCGCGGCCGGCATCGCCCACGGGCGTGAGGCGGTGCGCGATGGTCTGCGGCAGCACGGCCTGCACGTCGTCGGGCGCCACGTAGTTCCGGTTGGCCAGCAGCGCCTGCGCCTTGGCGGCGCGCAGCACGGCGATGCCCGCGCGCGGCGACAGGCCCTGCAGGAACCAGCGGCCCGAGCGGGTCGCGGCGATCAGGTCCTGCAGGTAGTTGAGCAGCGGCTCGGCCGCATGCACCTGCTGCACGCGCTGCTGCAGGGCGGTGAGTTCGCCGGCGGTCAGCATCGCGGGCAGGCCGGCGAGCATCTCGCGGCGGTCGGCGCCGGCCAGCAGCTGGCGCTCGGCCGCGCGGTCGGGGTAGCCCAGCGAGATGCGCATCAGGAAGCGGTCGAGCTGCGACTCGGGCAGCGCGAAGGTGCCGAGCTGGTCCTGCGGGTTCTGCGTGGCGATCACGAAGAAGGGCGAGGGCAGGGGGCGGGTCTCGCCCTCGACCGTGACCTGCTTTTCTTCCATCGCCTCGAGCAGCGCGCTCTGGGTCTTGGGGCTGGCGCGGTTGATCTCGTCGGCCAGCAACACCTGCGCGAAGATCGGCCCGGGGTGGAACACGAAGGCCTGCTGGCCCCGGTCGTAGATCGCCACGCCCGACAGGTCGCCCGGCATCAGGTCGGCCGTGAACTGCACACGCGAGAACTGCAGGCCGAAAGTGTGCGAGAGCGCATGGGCCAGGGTGGTCTTGCCGACCCCCGGCACGTCCTCGATCAGCAGGTGCCCGCCCGCCAGCAGACAGGCCACGCAGTCGCGCACCTGGGCCTCTTTGCCAACAATCACCGTGTTAAGCTGACTCAGCAAAGTGGCTAGCTTCGCAGCAACGTCCATATTTGTATCCATATGCAAACGATACCGTAAGACCTTGCGGCCCCATGCTGCGTGAGGTCTAGACGCGACGACACGAGACACGGCGAGAGATGGGCAAGACAGGCTACTTCACGCATCGCGACTTCTGGAAGCACGACATGGGCAACGGGCATCCCGAATGCCCCGAGCGGCTGGATGCCATCGAAGACCGGCTGCTTTTGACCGGCGTCGGCGACGCGCTGGCGCGGGGCGAGGTGCCCCTGGCCACGCTG
The DNA here is from genome assembly GCF_059423605.1 of Variovorax sp. GW460-12-1-14-LB1. Classification (NCBI taxonomy): domain Bacteria; kingdom Pseudomonadati; phylum Pseudomonadota; class Betaproteobacteria; order Burkholderiales; family Comamonadaceae; genus Variovorax; species Variovorax sp. GW460-12-1-14-LB1. Next base: position 5,902 of record NZ_JBWKYF010000054.1, on the reverse strand, counting down.
GAACAGATCACCCGGGCCCACAGCCACGCGCATGTCGAACACCTCGAGGAACTGCAGCAGCGCCTCGTGGCCGACGCGCCCGCCGGCGGCCCCGACCATGCGCAGGTCGACCCCGACACCGTGCTGACCCGCTTCACCCTGCTGGCCGCGCGCCGCGCCGCGGGTGCCGCCGTGGCGGCCACCGATGCCGTGATGGCCGGCGAGATCGAGAACGCCTTCTGCCCCGTGCGCCCGCCGGGCCACCATGCCTGCCGCGAGCAGGCCATGGGCTTCTGCTTCTTCAACAACGTGGCCATTGCCGCGCGGCACGCGCTCGAGGTGCACGGGCTGGACCGCGTGGCCATCGTCGATTTCGACGTGCACCACGGCAACGGCACCGAGAACATTTTGTCGAACGATCCGCGTGTGCTGATGGTCGGGTTCTTCCAGCATCCGTTCTATCCGTACAGCGGCACCGAGCACCCGGCGTCGAACATGCTGAACCTGCCGATCCCGGCCTACACCAAGGGCATGGACGTGCGCGAGCTGGTCGAGGCGATCTGGATGCCGCGGCTCGACGCCTTCAAGCCGCAGATGGTGTTCATCAGCGCCGGCTTCGACGCCCACCGCGAGGACGAGCTGGGCCAGCTCGGCCTCAACGAAAACGACTTCGCCTGGATCACCGGCCGGGTGCGCGATGTCGCCAAGCGCCATGCGCGCGGGCGCATCGTCTCGCTGCTCGAGGGCGGCTACCACCTGGACGCCCTGGCGCGCAGCGTGGAAGCGCACATCCGCGTGCTGGCGGACCTGTAACCCGGTTGGCGCCCACGGGGCGCCCTGTTTCTTTCACCGATGAATTTCAATTTCGACGACTTCCTCCAGCGCCTGCGACAGGTCGACGCGCACGGCCTGGGCATCGAACTGGCCGTGCTCGTGGCCTGCGTGGGCGTGGCATGGGCGGTGTGCAAATGGTTCGGGCGCGACCAGCCCAAGGATTCGATCTGGTTCGGCGAGCGCACCTTCGACGGCCTGCTGTTCCCGCTGCTCGCGCTGGTGCTCACCGGCATCGCGCGCCGCGTGGCGCTCGATGTGCTGCCCGTGGTGCTGGTGCTGCGCATCGCCGTGCCGGTGTTCCTGTCGCTGGCGGTCATCCGGCTGTTCGCGCGGGTGCTGCGGGCCGTGTTCCCCACCTCGAGCCTGGTGCGGCTGATCGAGCGCACCATCTCGTGGCTGGCCTGGATCGCCGCCGTGCTGTGGATCGTCGGGCTGCTGCCGCCGGTGCTGGCTGAACTCGACGACATCACGCTGGCCTTCGGCAAGACCCGCGTGAGCCTGCAGACCATCATCCAGGGCGCGCTGTCGGCGGGGCTGGTGCTGATGATCGCGCTGTGGATCTCCAGCACCATCGAGAAGCGCATCCTGCGCGAGGCCGTGAGCGACCTGTCGATGCGCAAGGTGGCGTCGAACGCGGTGCGTGCCTTCCTGCTGCTGATCGGCCTGCTGTTCGCGCTGTCGGCGGTGGGGGTCGACCTCACGGCGCTGTCGGTGCTGGGCGGCGCGCTCGGCGTGGGCCTGGGTTTCGGCCTGCAGAAGCTGGCGGCCAACTACGTGAGCGGTTTCGTGATCCTGCTGGAGCGCTCGATCCGCATCGGCGATAACGTGAAGGTCGACACCTTCGAGGGCCGCATCACCGACATCAAGACGCGCTACACGCTCATCCGCGCGGGCAACGGGCGCGAGGCGATCGTGCCGAACGAGTCGCTCATCACCGGGCGGGTCGAGAACCTCTCGCTGGCCGACCGCAAGTTCAACATCACGACCAACATCGTGGTCGGCTACGAGAGCGACGTGGCGCAGGTGCAGGGCATCCTGTGCGACGCCGCCAAGGCCCAGCCGCGCGTCATGACCGACCCCGCGCCCATCGCCTACCTCGTCACCTTCGCGCCCGACGGCCTGGAGTTCAGCCTGAACTTCTGGGTCGCCGACCCTGACAAGGGCAAGGACAACGTGCGCTCGGCCATCAACATCGCCATCCTCGAAGGGCTGCGCGCCGCCCGCATTGACATTCCCTATCCGCAGCGGGTGCTGCGAGTGGAATCTTTGCCGGCGGGAGTGGCCGCAGCGCCTCCCGCTGTTTTATAATCACGGAAAAGCACGATCGTTCTTTTTTATGGCCCTCGAGGCCGACAAGAAGAATGGAGAGGCAGCCAAGGCCGGCGTCCTAAAATGGCAGGCTGCTCTCGAAGCCCCCCTTTTTGCAATCCAATGGAGTCAAGTCAATGAAGGTTCTTGTGCCTGTCAAACGGGTCGTCGATTACAACGTGAAGGTGCGCGTCAAGAGCGACGGCACCGGGGTGGACATTGCCAACGTCAAGATGAGCATGAACCCCTTCGACGAGATCGCTGTCGAAGAAGCGGTTCGGCTGAAGGAAAAGGGCATCGTGACCGAAGTCATCGCCGTCTCGTGCGGCGATGCCAAGTGCCAGGAAACCCTGCGCACCGCGATGGCCATCGGTGCCGATCGCGGCATCCTGGTCGAGACCTCTGAAGAGCTGCAACCTCTCGCGGTTGCCAAGCTGCTCAAGGCACTGGTCGACAAGGAACAGCCCCAGCTGATCATCCTCGGCAAGCAAGCCATCGACGACGACGCCAACCAGACCGGCCAGATGCTGGCTGCCTTGGCTGACCTGCCCCAAGCCACCTTCGCCTCGAAGGTCGAGCTCGCAGCCGACAAGGTCACCGTCGCACGCGAAGTCGACGGCGGCATGGAAACCCTGACGCTCACGCTGCCCGCGGTCATCACGACCGACCTGCGCCTGAACGAGCCGCGCTACGTGACGCTGCCCAACATCATGAAGGCCAAGAAGAAGCAGCTGGACACCTTCAAGCCCGAAGACCTGGGCGTGGACGTGAAGCCCCGCCTGAAGACCCTCAAGGTCAGCGAGCCCCCGAAGCGTGGCGCCGGCATCAAGGTGCCTGACGTTGCCACCCTGGTGGACAAGCTCAAGAACGAAGCCAAAGTGATCTGAGGAAGAAACGAACATGACCGCACTCGTCATTGCCGAACACGACCACGCCAGCATCAAGCCGGCCACCCTCAACACCGTGACCGCAGCCCTGGCTTGCGGTGGCGACGTCCACATCCTCGTGGCCGGTGCCAACGCCGCTGAAGCCGCCAAGGCCGCCGCGCAGATCGCCGGCGTGTCCAAGGTGATCGCTGCCGACAGCGCATCGCTGGCCGAGAACCTCGCCGAGAACGTCGCAGCCCAGGTGCTGGCGATCGCCGGCAACTACAGCCACATCCTGTTCCCCTCGACCGCCAACGGCAAGAACGTCGCACCGCGCGTGGCCGCCAAGCTGGACGTGGCGCAGATCTCTGACATCACCAAGGTCGACAGCCCGGATACGTTCGAGCGCCCGATCTACGCCGGCAATGCCATCGCCACCGTGCAGAGCACCGACGCCACCAAGGTGATCACCGTGCGCACGACCGGCTTCGATGCAGCCGCTGCCACCGGTGGCAGCGCCACCGTTGAAACGGCTGAAGGCGTCGCCGACAGCGGCAAGAGCGCCTTCGTGAGCCGTGAAGTCACCAAGAGCGACCGCCCCGAACTGACCGCCGCCAAGATCATCGTCTCGGGTGGCCGGGCTCTCGGCAGCGCCGAGAAGTTCAACGAAGTGATGACGCCGCTGGCCGACAAGCTCAACGCAGGCCTGGGCGCCAGCCGCGCAGCCGTCGATGCGGGCTACGCCCCCAACGACTGGCAAGTGGGCCAGACGGGCAAGATCGTCGCGCCGCAGCTGTACATCGCCGCGGGCATCTCGGGCGCCATCCAGCATCTGGCCGGCATGAAGGACTCGAAGGTCATCGTCGCGATCAACAAGGACGAAGAAGCTCCGATCTTCTCGGTGGCCGACTACGGCCTCGTGGCCGATCTGTTCACGGCCGTGCCGGAACTCGTGACGACGCTGTAAGCGGCTGCGACGATGAAGACCCGCATCACCGAACTGCTCGGCATCCGCTACCCCATCATCCAGGGCGGCATGCAATGGGTGGGCCGCGCCGAGCTGGCCGCGGCCGTGTCGAACGCCGGCGGCCTGGGCATTCTCACGGCGCTCACGCAGCCCACGCCCGACGACCTGCGCCACGAGATCGCGCGCACGCGCACGATGACCGACAAGCCCTTCGGCGTGAACCTCACCATCCTGCCGGCGGTGAAGCCGCCGCCGTACGCCGAGTACGTGCAGGCCATCATCGACAGCGGCGTGAAGATCGTGGAGACCGCGGGCAACAGCCCGAAGGACTTCATCGAGGCCCTGAAGCGCCACGACGTGAAGATCGTCCACAAGTGCACCTCGGTGCGCCACGCGCTCTCGGCCGAGCGCAACGGCGTCGACGCGGTGTCGGTGGACGGCTTCGAATGCGCGGGCCACCCGGGCGAGGACGACGTGCCCGGCCTCGTGCTGCTGCCGGTGGCGGCGCGCAAGCTGCGCATTCCGATCATCGCGTCGGGCGGCATCGCCGACGGCCGCGGCATGGCCGCCGCGCTGGCGCTGGGCGCAGAAGGCATCAACATGGGCACGCGCTTCTGCGTGACCCAGGAAGCGCCGATCCACGACAACATCAAGCAGGCGCTGGTGGCCGCGACCGAGCGCGACACCAAGCTGATGTTCCGCACGCTGCACAACACCGCGCGCGTGTTCCGCAATGCGATCTCCGAAGAGGTGGTGGCCACCGAACGCCGTCCCGGCGGCTGCGAGTTCGAGGACATCCGCCCGCTGGTGGCCGGCGCACGCGGCCGCGCGGCGCTGGAGTCGGGCGAGGTGCACAACGGCGTGGTCTCGGCCGGCCAGTGCATCGGGCTGATCGACGACATCCCGACCTGCGCGGAATTGCTCGAACGCATGGTGCGCGAGTGCCGGGAGCATCTGGACCGGGCGCGGTCCTGGATGGACTGAGTCTTTCCACTCGCCTTCGGGGGGCGTTCACGCCGACGGAGTACCTTGCTCCGCGAATGTCCCCCGGCCTTCGGGCTCCCCCCTTTATTTCGCTGCCCAAGGCACCCCGCCAGCGTGAGCGTCAAGCGCCGCTGCGGAAGCTGCATTTGTTGGCGCTCGCCGAGACTTCGTGCCGCATGAACCGGCCACTTCGCCGGGTTCTTCTCTAGAGTGAATGCCCCTGTCACTCGACACCCCACCAAGGGAAGAAGAAAGGCGCCACACCCCCACCACCACCGAGATGTTTGAAGGCTGCTTGCCTCGCGGCAGGTCGTCGGTGCGAAAGCAGCGATGCAGATGCGAGGTATCAAAAGGCGACGGCCAGGGCGTTATCAGCACCCCAGCCGTCTAACCAAGTCCGTGCAACACCCTCTAAAGGACCGCACAAAAATGGCTACCAAGACTATAGCCCGGCCTCGCACGCCGGTAGCTTCCGAAGACAACGCCAAAGACCCGGCGGATCTTCTCGAAAACACACTCTCGCAACTCGAAGCTCTTCTGTGGGTCTGCCATGGGGAAGAGATCGACTGGTGCAGCGGTGACGGACCTCGACAACTGGACAACGTGCTCTGGCTTGCGGCTGATCTCGCTCGCAAGGCGGGAGAGCTGTTTCAGCTGAGCGAGAAGGCGCGACGCGCAGCGCTTGAGACCGGCGGTTAGCGGCTGGTCTGCGGGCTGCCGGGTTCGCGGCGCGCCTGGAGAGCGGGTTCTTTTTGACTGCGACGGCTGAAGCCCTTGTGATGGAGGGAATTCGGTTCGATTGAGGTGCTTGTGGTGCAGGCCTCGGTGGCAGCCATGCGCTCCATGCTGATCGTCGGCAGACGATGCGAGCATCCGCTTTGCAGCCTAGGACTAAACCGCTCGCGCGGTAGCCCGCCGCCAAGACCGCGCCGCGGGTAGAGATCGTGCCCTTGTCTATGTTGGT
>NZ_JBWKYF010000053.1:0-45343 GCF_059423605.1 Variovorax sp. GW460-12-1-14-LB1 | reverse complement strand
GGCTTCAGCCTTGCTGCGCACGGGCGCCTTGCAGCCAGCCCCTTTGCCAGCCAACGCGACGCCAGAAATAGGGAGAACAGGCCCTAGGCAAAGCCGCGCCGGCGAGCCGCCTGCGCCACGAGGTCGTTGGGCATTTCTCCTTGCAGGATGCCGCGTGCCGTCGCCAGCGTCTCCTGCGAAGCGATCTCGGGCCGGCCCGAACCGAAGGGCGGTTGGGGTGCGTATTCCATCAACAGCTCCGTCAGCGCGCCGTTGGGTGCACCAGCCCACTGGCCGATCATGTGCAGGCCGAAGTCCACGCCGGCCGTCATGCCGCCGCCCGTGGCGCGGTTGCGGTCGATGACGATGCGCTCGTTCACCGGCTGGGCGTCGAACAGTTCGAGGTAGTCGCGCGAGTACCAGTAGCAGGCCGCCTTGTAGCCCTTGAGCAACCCGGCCGCGCCCAGCAGCAGCGAGCCGTTGCAGACGCTGGTCACCCAGCCCGCCCGGGCGCCGATGTGCGCGACTGCGTCGAGGTAGGCGTCGTTGTCGAGTGCCTTGAATGCGGGCCTGCCGCCGCCCGGCACGAGCAGCACATCGGGGTCCTGCCAGCATGTCTTGAAGTCGTGCGTGGCCACGATGTCCGCGTGCGGTCCGCCGAAGTCCATGGGCAGTGCGCCCGCCTGCGCGGCGGCAAACTGGAACTGCACGCCGGGAATCAACCCCCAGCAATTGGCCGGGCCGATCAGGTCGATGGCGGTGAAGCGGGGAAAGAGCAGGGCGAGGATGCGCATCGTTGGCCTTTGACGAAGAGGAGGGGGCCCGAGGGGACTGGCCAAAATCATGGCACGTGCACCCCGGGGCCGCGATGCCAACCCTGCGTCAAAAACAGCCAAGGCCCAGTGGGCGCGCGCTGCTCAGCGCGCGCGCTTTGGGCCGGGTATTGGCCTCAGGCAGGGGCGTGCCAGTCCTGCGCGCTGGCTTGCGGCGTGAGGTCCGCGAGGCCGGTGGAGCCCGTGGCGCCCTCATGGCACGGCTGGACCTCCAGCGGATCGCACGGGCTGCTGATCTGGCGCCCGTCGAACTTGATGCGGATGTGCGAATTGCTCGCGCCGGCGACGGTGCCGAGTCGGCCGCCGCAGATGACGCGGGCTCCTCTTTCGAAGCTGACGCCGTAGCGTTCGCGGATGTCCCTGAGGCTCATGTGATTCCCTTTGTTCCCTGTGCTGACAGTGAACGAATCGTCTCTTGGGCCCGCGTGGTACTGCGTAGGTCGCATTCCGTTACACCATGTAGGAAAAAAGAGGGGTTGACGGAAGGCGGACGCCTTGGGGGCGCCAGCGCGCAGAAATGAAAAAGCCCTCGCGAGGAGGGCTTTTGTCGGAATGTGGTCGTGAACTCTTACGCGGTCCACGCTACGGCAAAGATTCGTTTGCGGAAGTCATTGTTGTTTTTCTCGTCGCTATGACTTCGACGCGCTGGTATGAGATTCAGCTTGCCTGGCCAGGCAAATGCCCGATCATTTCGGGCAACCGCGAATTATATACCAGAAAGAATCGACCCCATCAAAAGCCTCTGCCCGGCGCGCAGCGGTGCAGGCAAAAAAACAGCCCGCACGAGGGCGGGCTGGAAGGTGACTTGCTGGAGGAGGGAGGATCAGAGGTGCAAGCCACCGGGAGAAACCTCACTGTGCCCGGCGAATCTGTACGCAACCTGACCTCGCGAAAAGAGGCCCTTTGGGCCTTCAGTCTTCGTCTTCCCACTTGCCGATCACGGTGCCCAGCACGGTGAAGGGCACACGCACGGCCTCGTGCGCGGGGTTCAGCGGCAGCAGCCAGCGGCGGCCCGCGTCTGCCTTGTAGACCTTGAAGGTGACTTCGCCACGGATGTCGTCGTCGAGCTTGGCGACCACGCGCTCGCCGTCGTCGGGCGTGGTGTGCTGCGGGTCGACGAAGACGATCGATCCGGCCGGGTAGCTCTTCAGGTGCCCGTGCGGCGAGGTCATGCTGTCGCCGCGCACGCGCAGCGCGTAGGTGCCGGCGCTGTGGTGCGCGATGCAGGGAATCCAGCGTTCGGCCAGCGTCGGCCGGGGTGGCGATTCGGCGCCGCGCCATTCGCCGGCCTGCTCCCACGAGATCAGCGGCACGGTGCCGGGCGTCTGCGGCGCAAAGGCCGGGCCGACGGGCGCGATGCGGGTGACGCGGTAGGGGCCGGGCGGTTCGTGGGCGTTGTCGCGTGCCAGGCGGATCTGCACTTCGTCCCACGGGGCGGGGCCGTCGCCGGTGTCGAGCCAGTTGGGGTCGGCGCGGTAGGCGCGTGCCAGGGCGAGCACGCTCATCGACCGGCTGGTGTCGCCACGCTCGATCTTCGAGATGCTCGACTGCTTGACGCCCGAAGCGGCCTCGGCCTGCTTCTGCGTCATCTTGGCGAATTTGCGTGCGGCCAGGGCACGTGAAGCAATAGTCTCCATGGGGTGGAGATTCAAGCGCAGATGAATATTCGTATTGGACTCTAAAATAGGAAAAAAAGGGAGGATCGATATGAAGCCACGCGAATTGGTGCAGGCGCTGCGAGCGCTCGGATTGACGCAAAAGCAGATCCAGGAACGCACGGGCATTCCGCAGCCCACGGTCAGCAAGATCGGGCTGGGGCGGGTGAGCGACGTGATGTCGCGCCACTACGTCGCGCTGCTGGCCGCCTACGAGCAGCGCATGAAGGAAGAGGCGCTGCGGCCGGCCCCGCACTACGGGCCGCCGCCAGCCGGCGACTGAGCCGGAAGTGGCTGGATCAGGCCGGCTTGAGCCGTTCGGCGGGCTCGGGCGGCGTCAGGGCCAGCGTGGTGCTCACGCGCACGCAGTCCTTGATGTGCTGTTCGCCCAGCGCGCGCAGCGCGGCATAGCCGAGCGCGGCCGACACCACCTGCCCGGCGATGGGCACGTACTTGGTGGCCTGCTTGGCGGTGAGGCGGATGCCGGCGTGGCGGGCGAGCTTCATGAGCAGCTCGCGCGTGACGAGCCGGCCCACGAGCAGAGCGCCGAGCGTGGTCGCGGCCTTCTGGATGCGCTCGCGCTGGTGCGGTGCGAGCTTTTCGACCTGGGTGACCGAGAGGCCGAACTCGGCGCTGATCTGCGGCACCAGGCGCGACAGCAGCGCCGCGTCGGCCATCCAGTCGACGCCGGGCAGCGGAATGGCGCTGGCGGCGGCGGCCATGAGGGCCTTGCGGCCGATCAGGCGTCGGCTGCGGTGGATGGCCGCGATGAGTTTTTCATCGCCCCGGGCGAGTTCGATCGAAGAAGGCATGCAGCGTGGCTCCTTGGCGGGTTCCCTGAGCGTGCCATGCTACCCGGCCCGCACCAGCCGGCGGGTTGCCAGCCGCGCGCGGGCAGGGGGCTTAGGCCGCCAGCGCTTCGAGCTGGTCGGACAGCGCCAGCCAGCGCTCTTCGAGCTGCGCGATCTCGTCGTTGAGCGCCTTCAGCCGCTTGCCGGCATCGGCGATCTCGGCGGGCGGCAGCGGTTCGGCCAGTCGGGCTTCGAGCGTGCTGCGCTCGGTGCTTGCCGCGGCCATGCGCTCGTCGATCTTGGCGATCTCCTTCTTCAGCGGCTTGGCCTGCTCGCTGCGCTGCTGGCGCTCCTGGGCGTCCTGCTTGCGCTGCTCGGGGGTGTTGCTGCTCTTCACTGGCGCTGCAGCTGCGGCGGCCGCAGCAGCCGCCGCCACGGCGTCTGCTTCGCGCACGGCCACCTTGGCCTCTTCGCGCAGGCGCTTGGATTCGTCGAGCAGGTAGCGCTGGTAGTCGTCCAGGTCGCCGTCGAAGTCGGCAACGACACCGCGGCCCACGAGCCAGAACTCGTCGCACACCGAACGCAGTAGCGCACGGTCGTGGCTCACCAGCATCAGCGTGCCTTCGAACTCGTTGAGCGCCACAGCCAGGGCCTCGCGGGTGGCCAGGTCCAGGTGGTTGGTGGGCTCGTCCAGCAGCAGCAGGTTGGGGCGCTGCCAGACCATCATCGCGAGCACGAGGCGGGCCTTTTCGCCGCCGCTCATGGTGCCCACGGGCTGCTTGACCATGTCGCCGCTGAAGTTGAAGCTGCCCAGGAAGCCGCGCAGGGCCTGCTCGCCGGTGGCTTCCTTGGCATTGCTGCCCAGCTCGCGCGCCATGCGCACCATGTGCTCCAACGGGTTGTCCTGCGGGCGCAGCACGTCGAGTTCCTGCTGCGCGAAGTAGCCGATGTTCAGGCCCTTGCCTTCGGTGACCTGGCCGGCCAGCGCGCCCATTTCGCGCGCGATGGTCTTCACCAGCGTCGACTTGCCCTGGCCGTTGGCGCCCAGGATGCCGATGCGCTGGCCCGCCAGCACCGAGCGGCTCACGCCGCGCAGGATGGTCTTGGGCGCCTCGCCTTCAACCTCGTAGCCGAAGCTGGCGTTGTCGATCGAGAGCATCGGGTTCGGGATGTTGCCCGGCTCCTTGAACTCGAAGGTGAAGTCGGCCTCGGCCAGCAGCGGCGCCACTTTTTCCATGCGCTCCAGCGCCTTGACACGGCTTTGCGCCTGCTTGGCCTTGCTGGCCTTGGCCTTAAAGCGGTCGATGAACTTCTGCAGGTGGGCGATCTTGTCCTGCTGCTTGCTGAAGGCCACTTGCTGCTGCTCCATCTGCAGCGCGCGCATGTCCTCGAACTTGCTGTAGTTGCCGCCGTAGCGCGTAAGCTGGGCGTTGGCGATGTGCAGGGTGACGTCGGTCACGGCGTCGAGAAACTCGCGGTCGTGGCTGATGACGATCATGGTGCCGGCGTACTTCTGCAGCCAGGCTTCGAGCCAGACCAGGGCGTCCAAGTCCAGGTGGTTGGTCGGTTCGTCGAGCAGCAGCAGGTCGCTCGGGCACATCAGCGCGCGGGCCAGCTGCAGGCGCATGCGCCAGCCGCCCGAGAAGCTGTTGACGGGCTCGTCGAGCTCGTGCGACTTGAAGCCCAGGCCCAGCACCAGCGCCTGCGCGCGCGGCACGGCGTCGTGCTCGCCGGCATCGGCCAGGTCGGTGTAGGCGTGGGCCAGCTCCATGCCGATGTCGGCGTCGTCGGGGTTCTCGGCGTAGGCGGCCTCGATGGCGGCCAGCGTGGCGCGCAGCTCGGTCAGGCGGGTGTCGCCGCCGACCACGAAGTCGGTGGCCGACTCCTCGGTCTCGGGCATGTCCTGCGCCACCTGGGCCATGCGCCACTGCTTGGGAATGTAGAAGTCGCCGCCGTCTTCGTGCAGCGTGCCGTTGAACAGCGCGAACAGCGACGACTTGCCGGCGCCGTTGCGTCCCACCAGGCCGACCTTTTCGCCGGGGTTGAGATTGACGGTGGCGCCGTCCAGCAGTTTCTTGGCGCTGCGGCGAAGAATGACGTTTTTGAGAGTGATCATGAGTGAGGAACCGTAGGGGCGATTATCCCGCCCGGCCTTCGGCGACCCGGCGCGAAGGGGCAAAGGCGGACATCGCCCGATGAAAGGGGGCGCAGCCCGGAGGCTGCGTGCAAGGCGGTGAAGCGGGGGCGGCGGGCGTCGCTAACGCACGCCGGCGCCGGCCAGCAGCGCCGTCCGGGTGACCAGCAACACCTGGTCTTCGCCGGCCGAGGTTTCGAGCCAGACCACCTCGAGCTGCGGAAACGCCGCCTCGAAGTAATCGCGCTCGTTGCCGATTTCCAATACCAGCACGGCCTGCTCGCTCATGCGGGCGGGCGCGTCGGTGAACAGCTGGCGCACGAAATCCATGCCGTCGGTGCCGCCGGCCAGCGCCAGTTCGGGCTCGGCGCGGTATTCGGCGGGCAGCGCAGCCATGCTGGCGCTGTTCACGTAGGGCGGGTTGCACAGCACGAGGTCGTACGTACCGGGCACGTTCTTCAGGCCGTCCGATTCGATCAACTTGACGCGGGCGTCGAGCGCGTGGCGCGTGACGTTGATGGCGGCCACTTCGAGCGCTTGCACCGACAGGTCGGCCGCATCGACCGTCACGTCCGGGTAGGTGAGCGCCGCGAGCACTGCGAGGCTGCCGTTGCCGGTGCACAGGTCGAGCACGCGTTGCGTGTGTTCGCCCAGCCAGTAGTCGATGCTGCCGTCGGCGATGAGCTCGGCAATGAAGCTGCGCGGCACGATGGCGCGCTCGTCCACGTAGAAGGGCACGCCCTGCAGCCACGCTTCCTTCGTGAGGTAGGCGGCGGGCTTGCGCGTGGCAATGCGCTCGTCGATGAGGGTGGCCACCTTGGCGGCGTCGGCCGGCGACACGGGGGTGTCGGCCACGGCGTCGATGTCGTCCAGCGGCTGCTTCAGGCGCCACAGCACGAGCCAGGCGGCTTCGTCGAAGGCGTTGGCGGTGCCATGGCCGAAGGCCACGCCGGCGTCTTCGAGCCGCTTGGCGCCGGCTTCGATGAGTTCGATGACGGTGCTCATCGGGCGCCTTGCGCAAGCGCCGCGTCGAGCCCGCGCAGCGTGCGCAGGTAGATGTTCTTCAGCGTCTCGATCTCGGCGACGTCGATGTGCTCGTCGATCTTGTGGATGCTGGCGTTCACCGGGCCGCACTCGACCACCTGCTTGCAGATCTTGGCGATGAAGCGCGCGTCGCTGGTGCCGCCACTGGTCGACAGCTCGGTGTCCAGACCGGTTTCTTCGCGGATCGCCGCCTGCACCGCCGTGACGAGTTCGCCGGGCGTGGTCAGGAAGGGCAGGCCGCCGACGGTCCAGGCCAGCGTGCAGTCGACGCCGTGTGCGTCGAGCACGGCGTGCACGCGCTGCTGCAGCGATTCGGGCGTCGATTCGGTCGAGAAGCGGAAGTTGAAGTCGATCACCGCGCTGCCCGGAATCACGTTGCTCGCGCCGGTGCCCGCGTGGAAATTGCTGATCTGCCAGCTGGTGGGCTGGAAGTAGGGGTTGCTCTGCGCGTCCCAGCCACCGGCGGCGTTGATCGCCACGAGCTCGGCCAGCGCGGGCGCCACCGCGTGCACCGGGTTCTTCGCCAGGTGCGGGTAGGCGATGTGGCCCTGCACGCCGTTCACCGTGAGCTTGCCGCTCATGGTGCCGCGGCGGCCGTTCTTGATCATGTCGCCGCAGCGCGCGACCGAGGTGGGCTCGCCGACGATGCAGTAGTCGATGGTTTCACCGCGTGCGGCCAGCGCGTTGCAGACGATCACGGTGCCGTCGACGCCCGGGCCTTCCTCGTCGCTGGTCAGCAGCAGCGCCAGCGTGAGCGCCGGGTCGGGCTCGCCCTGCAGGAATTCTTCGATGGAGGTCACGAAGGCCGCGACCGAGGTCTTCATGTCGCAGGCGCCGCGGCCGTAGAGCTTGCCGTCGCGGTGCGTGGGCGTGAACGGGTGGCTGCTCCACTGGTCGAGCGGGCCGGTGGGCACCACGTCGGTGTGGCCGGCGAAGACCAGCGTCTTCGTCGGCCTGCCGTTCGTGGGGCGGCGCACGGCCCAGAGGTTGGTGACCCGGAAATCGGCCGGGCCGCTCTCGATGGTTTCCAGCGTGAAGCCCAGCGCGGCGAGGCGTTCGCCCAGGATCTGTTGGCAACCCGCGTCGTCGGGGGTGACGGAAGGGCGCGAGATCAGTTGTTCGGCGAGCTGGAGCGTACGGGACATCGAGGGAGCGGGGATTAAGGGGCGGTCAGAACTTCACGTCGAGCGTGATGTCGGTGAAGGTGGGTTCGTCGAGCTGGTCGGTCAGGTCGCGATCCTCGGCCTGCTTCTTGGGCGCGTCGCGGTTCTGCAGGCGCCACATCAGGTTGGTGGGCGAGTCGGCGTTGGCCAGGCCTTCTTCGCGGGTCACGCGCTCCTCGGTGATGAGGCGGGCGATGTCTTCCTCGAAGGTCTGCGAGCCTTCGGCCATCGACTGCTCCATGGCCTCCTTGACGCCGGAGAAGTCGCCCTTTTCGATCAGGTCGGCAACCAGCGCGGTGTTCAGCATCACTTCGAGCGCGGGCACGCGCCCGCCGGCCGGCGTGCGCAGCAGGCGCTGCGACACCACGGCGCGCAGCGCCGAGCCCAGGTCGCCCAGCAGGGTGGGGCGCACCTCGACCGGGAAGAAGCTCAGGATGCGGTTCAGCGCGCGGTAGCTGTTGTTGGCGTGCAGCGTGGCCACGCACAGGTGGCCCGACTGCGCGTAGGCGATGGCGGCCGTCATGGTGTCGCGGTCGCGGATTTCGCCGATCTGGATCACGTCGGGCGCCTGGCGCAGCGCGTTCTTCAGGGCCACCTGCAGCGAGGTGGTGTCGCTGCCCACGTCGCGCTGGTTCACCAGCGATTTCTTGTTGGTGTAGGTGAACTCGATCGGCTCTTCGACCGTGAGGATGTGGCCGCTGGCGTGCTCGTTGCGGTAGTCGAGCATCGAGGCCAGCGTGGTCGTCTTGCCTGCGCCGGTGGCGCCCACCATCAGGATCAGCCCGCGCTTTTCCATGATGAGCGACTTCAGGATGTCGGGCAGGTTCAGGTCGTCGAAGCTGGGGATGACCGAGGCGATGTGCCGCACCACCACCGCGTAGCTGCCGCGCTGGCGCATGGCGCTGATGCGGTAGTTGCCGGCGCCTTCGAGGGCGACGGCCATGTTGAGTTCGCCCGTGTTTTCCAGTTCCTGGATGCGGGCTTCGGGCACCACTTCCGACAGCAGCGCCAGCGGCGCGGTCGGCGGCAGTACCTGCGCATTGATGGGCAGGCAGTTGCCGTTGATGCGGATCATCACCGGGGAGTGGGCCGAGAGGTAGATGTCGGAGGCCTTGCGCTCGGCCATCAAACGAAGAATCCGTTCCATCATGTTCATCGGTCTCTCTCCTCGGTGCTGTTTTTTTCTCAGGGAAGAAGCGAACCGGCCGCGCGCGTTGAAGCAGGCGGCCGGTGGTGGGTGCGTTTTCAGTCGCGCAGCAGGTCGTTCAGGCTGGTCTTCGAACGCGTCTGCGCGTCGACCGTCTTCACGATGACTGCAGCGTAGGTGCTGTAGTCCTGGCCCGACTTGGTCTTCTTGGGCAGGCTGCCGCTGATGACCACGCTGCCGGCGGGCACGCGGCCGTACGAGATCTCGCCGGTGTCGCGGTTGAAGATCGGGGTGCTCTGGCCCAGGTACACGCCCATGCCCAGCACCGAGTTTTCTTCGACGATCACGCCTTCGACGACTTCGGAGCGCGCGCCGATGAAGCAGTTGTCTTCGATGATGGTCGGGTTGGCTTGCAGCGGCTCGAGCACGCCGCCCAGGCCCACGCCGCCCGACAGGTGCACGTTGGCACCGACCTGCGCGCACGAACCCACGGTGGCCCAGGTGTCGACCATGGAGCCTTCACCCACGTAGGCGCCGATGTTCACGTACGAGGGCATCAGGATCGCGCCCTTGGCGATGAAGCTGCCGCGGCGGGCCACGGCCGGCGGCACGATGCGCACGCCCGATTCCTTCAGCTCGGCGGCCGACAGGTGCGAGAACTTGGTGGGCACCTTGTCGTAGAAGCCCAGCGAGCCGGCCTGGATCTGCTCGTTGTCCTTCAGGCGGAACGACAGCAGCACGGCCTTCTTGATCCACTGGTGCACGGTCCACTGGCCCACGCCCTGTCGGGTGGCCACGCGCAGCTTGCCGTTGTTCAGCTCGGTGATCACGTGCTCGACGGCGTCGCGTACTTCGGCGGGGGCGGCGGTGATCGAGATGTTGGCGCGGTCTTCCCACGCGGCGTCGATGATTTGTTGCAGTTGCTGTGTCATGGAGAGAGTCTCGGGTGAAAAAGGGGCAGGGAAGCGGGGCGACAGGGGGTCAGCGGCGGCCGTCTTTGACGAACCGGACGATGCGCTGGGCGGCCTCGACGCACTCGGCCGTTTCGGCCACCAGCGCCATGCGGATGCGACCGCGGCCCGGGTTGGCGCTGTGGTCGGTGTCGCGCGCCAGATAGCTCCCCGGCAGAACCGTGACATTGTATTGAGCGTAGAGCGCGCGGGCGAAGGCTTCGTCGTCGCCAGCCCACACTTCGGGCACGCCGGCCCAGAGGTAGAAGCTGGCGTCGGGCAGGCGCACGTCGAGCACGGGTTCGAGCAGCGGCGTGACGGCGGCGAACTTGGCGCGGTACTGGGCGCGGTTGTCGACCACGTGCGACTCGTCGCCCCAGGCCGCGATGCTGGCGGCGGCCACGGCGCCGCTCATGGCGCTGCCGTGGTAGGTGCGGTAGAGCAGAAAGCCCTTGATGAGGGCCGCGTCGCCGGCCACGAAGCCGCTGCGCAGGCCGGGCACGTTGCTGCGCTTCGACAGCGAAGTGAGCGCGATCAGGTTCTTGAAGTCGGGGCGGCCTAGCTTCATCGAGGCTTCCAGGCCGCTCAGCGGGGGCTCGTCGCGGAAGTAGATCTCGCTGTAGCACTCGTCGGCGGCGATCACGAAGCCGTGGCGGTCGGACAGCGCGAAGAGCTTCTTCCACTCGTCCAGAGACATCACCGCGCCCGTGGGATTGCCCGGCGAGCAGACGAACACGAGCTGGGTGCGGGCCCAGACCTCGTCGGGCACGCTGTCCCAGTCGACGGCGAAGTTGCGCGCGGGCACGCTGGGCACGTAGTACGGCTCGGCGCCCGAGAGCAGCGCCGCCCCCTCGTAGATTTGATAGAACGGGTTGGGCGACATCACCACCGGCTTCGGCTGGGCGCTGGCGTCGACCACGGTCTGGGCGAGCGAGAACAGCGCCTCGCGCGAGCCGTTGACCGGCAGCACCTGGGTGGCCGGGTCGAGCGTCAGGCTGTAGCGGCGATGCAGCCAATGGGTGAAGGCGGTGCGCAGTTTCAGCTCGCCGGCGGTGGCCGGGTAGGCGGCAAGGGCGCCGAGGCCGGCGCTCAGGGCGTCCTTGATGAAGGCCGGCGTGGCGTGCTTGGGCTCGCCGATGCCCAGGCTGATGGGGGCGAATTCGGGGGCGGGCGTGACGCCCGCGAACAGTTGCTTCAGCCGCTCGAACGGGTACGGCTGCAATTTGGCAAGCAAGGGATTCATGCCCCGGATTATCGGCGACGGGCCGGGCGGCCCGCACGCCCCGCGCCCCTTGGCCCGCTCAGCAAAGCGGGCGGTTGAACTGGCCGATCATGTTGGCGAAGTTCTGGTTGTAGCGGTTGGCCGCGTCGACGATGGCCGAGCGGCCCATGCGGGCCATCGCACCGGTTTCCTTGCGCTTGAACACGCCGTCTTTGGCGTCCTTGATCACCGAGCGCGACTGGCCGATGAACTCGTTGATCTGCAGCATGCCACCGCTGCAGCTCTTGCCGTTCTGGGTCGGCAGCTCGGCGGTCTTCTTGCTCCAGCCTGCGGCCGAGTCGGCCACCAGCGCCAGCGAGGCTTCGAAGGCGGCCAGCGCCTGCGGGTCGTTGGGCGCGGCGAACAGTGCCATGGCGTCGGCGTGGTTGAGCTTGCCGTGGTAGATCAGGCCGGCGCGGTAGTAGGCGGCGGTGTCCTTGGGCGCCTTCTCGAAGGCTTCCTTGGTGAGCGCCCGGTCGCGGGCGCTCAGGCCCTTGTCGAAGGCCGCTTCGGCCTGCGCGACGGTGGTGAGCGCGGCCAGGTAGTCGGCGCTCATCTGGCGGGCCTTGTCGCCGTTGTCGGCGAGGTAACCCTTGGAATTGGCGTAGTCGTTCAGCTCGCGGCTCAGGGGCGACAGCACCTTGAGCGCGGCCGAGAAGGCCTTGGCCGATTCGTCGATCTCGGGCAGCGGCGCGGCGATGGCGGTGGCGGCATCGAGCTTCTTCGCCGAGCGGTCGACCAGGATGTCGTTCTGGATGCGCAGGCTGGTGAGCGGCGCCTTGGCCTGCAGCAGCGGCACCTGGCCGGTCACGTAGCTTTCGCGGGCTTCCTGGAACGAGGTGCGCAGGTTGTTCGAGACGTCGACGTAGAGGTTGTACTTCTCGACGAGCTGCTGCTGGTCGTTGCCGGCCTGGGCGGCGGGCTTGGCTTCGGCGGAAGCGGGCGGGGCCGTCTTGTCCGTCTTGTCGCCGCAGCCCGCGACGAGCGCCGACACAGCGACGAGGGTGGCACCCAGCAGGGCTTGGTAGTTCTTCATTCTTTCATTCCCTCCATTGAAAAAAACAGCACGGGCAGGCCGCGGGATGGCGGCTTGCCGGAAAAACATCGTGGGGAGGAGCGCCGCTGCCTGAGGACAGCGGTCGAGGGGGCGGGATGGGTCAGACGGCTGTGGCCGCGCTGCGCCGGTAGAAGGCGAGCGAGCCCGCCAGCGCCAGCAGCATGCCGCCGCAGGCGCGGTCGATCCAGCGCGTGGCCGACACCGTGAGCAGCCGGATCGCGCGGGCGCCGACGAAGGCGTAGGCCAGCATCACCGCCATGTCCAGCCCCGCGAAGATCAGCGCAATGATCAGGTACTGCGGCGCCTGCGCGGCGGTCGGGTCGATGAACTGCGGCAGCAGCGCCGAACAGAAGATGTAGCCCTTGGGGTTGGTCACCGCCACGAGGAACGACTTGAAGAAGATGCGCCGGCTTTCGACCGCCGTGAGGGTGGCCGCGGCGTCCGCGCTCGGCAGCTGGAAGCCGCCCTGGGAGCGCAGCATGCGCAGCCCGAGCCAGGCCAGGTAGACCGCGCCCACCCACTTCAGCATCGAGAACCAGAACTCCGAAGCCGCCAGCAACGCGCCCAGTCCGAGCGCCACGGCGCCGACCAGCACGAAGTCGGACAGCACCGCGCCGAGCATGCCCGGCAGCGCCCGCCGCACGCCGTGGCGCGAACCGTTGCTCAGGGCCAGCAGCACCGTGGGGCCGGGCGTGGCGATGGCCGCGAAGGCCACGATGGCGAACAGCAGGGCGGTGGCGAGCGTCATCGGGGCGTCTTTCTTCGGATGGGTTTCTTCTTCAGATCTTCTTGACCAGCACCTGGCTCTTGCGGTCCCAGTTGTACTTGCGCTTGCGCGCCTCGGGCAGCCAGTCGGGGTTGACCTGCTGGAAGCCGCGCTTGAGGAACCAGTGCATCGTGACCGTGGTGAGCACGAAGATGCTTTCCAGGCCCATGGCCTTGGCGCGGTGCTCGATGCGCTTGAGGATGCGTTCGCCGTCGCCCTGCGACTGCGACTGCGGCGACACCGTGAGCGCGGCCATCTCGGCGGTTTTCGCCTCGGGGTACGGGTACAGCGCCGCGCAGCCGAAGATCACGCCGTCGTGCTCGATGACCGTGTAGTGGCCCACGTCGCGCTCGATCTCGGTGCGGTCGCGCTTGACCAGCGTGCCGTCGCGCTCGAAGGGTTCGATGAGCTGCAGGATGCCGCCGATGTCGTCCACCGTGGCTTCGCGCAGGCTCTCGAGCTTCTCGTCGATGACCATGGTGCCCACGCCGTCGTGCACGTAGATCTCGAGCAGCAGCGAACCGTCGAGCGCAAACGGCAGGATGTGGTTGCGCTCCACGCCACCCTTGCAGGCCTTCACGCAGTGCTGCAGGTAGAAGGCGGTGTCGGTCGGCTTCTGCGCGGGCGGCAGCGAGGCCAGCAGCTTCTCGGCGGCGGCCAGCGGCAGCTCGGTGTCGATCGGGTTGTCTTCGCTCTCGGGCAGTTCGCTGTCCACGCGGATGCCCGGCACTTCGGTCAGGAAGATCAGCTTGTCGGCCTGGATCGAGATGGCCACGCTGGTCGCCACTTCTTCCATCGTCAGGTTGAAGGCCTCGCCGGTCGGCGAGAAGCCGAAGGGCGACATGAGCACCATCGCGCCGAAGTCGAGCGTGCGGCGGATGCCGGCCGCGTCCACCTTGCGCACCAGGCCCGAATGCTTGAAGTCCACCCCGTCGACCACGCCCACGGGGCGCGCGGTGATGAAGTTGCCCGAGATCACGCGCACCGTCGAGCCGGCCATGGGCGTGTTGGGCAGGCCCTGGCTGAAGGCGGCTTCGATCTCGTAGCGCAGCTGGCCCGCGGCCTCCTGCGCCGAGTCGAGCGCCACGGCGTCGGTGATGCGGATGCCGTGCGAGTACTTCGCCTCGTGGCCCTTGGCCGCCAGCTGCTCGTTGACCTGCGGGCGGAAGCCGTGCACCAGCACGATCTTGACGCCCATGCTCTGGATCAGGGCCAGGTCCTGCGCGATGTTCTGCAGCTTGCCCGCCGCGATGGCCTCACCCGCGAGCGCGACCACGAAGGTCTTGCCGCGGTGCGTGTGGATGTAGGGCGCGACCGAGCGGAACCAGGGCACGAAGGTGAAATTGAAGACGGTGGACATGGGGCGTGATTGTGCATTCTTGGCAAGGTTTTGGTGCAGCGCGTCATGCCAGGGCGCGCAGCAGCCGGCCGGCCCCGGCCGCGGCGGGCGTGCCGCGGGCCTTGAAGGCCTCGAGCTGGTCGGCGTAGGCGTCCAGCGGCTCGACCGCCGCCTCGGCCGCACCCGCCGGGGCGGCTGGTGCCAGCGGCAGGCCGAGCAGTCCGGCGAGCTCGTCCGGTGCGATCGAACCGTGCGCCATCAGCGCATCGACCACCGCCATGAAGGCGGTCGCGTGCGCTTCGAGCAGGCCGAGCGCGCGGGTGTGTTCGCGCGCCAGGATGGCCTCGATCTCGCGGTTGGTGGCGGCCACGTCGGTGTTGAGGTTGTCGTTCGAATCGGTCGTCACGTCGGTGCGGCTCCAGCGCGTGCCGAAGCCCAGATGGCGCACATGGCGCGCTGCCGTGGCGGTGGCCTGCATCAGGTCGCGCTCGGCGCCGGTGGTGCAGCCCGATTCGCCGAACACCAGCCGCTCGGCCGCGCGGCCCGCCAGGCTCACGCAGACGCTGTCCAGCAGGTTGCGCTTGGACCAGGCCTTGCGCTTCACGTAGCTGTTGTAGCCGCCCTCGAACGAGGCCACGTTGATGCGGATCTCCTGTGGCGCGCGGCCGAAGAGCAGGGCGTACACCAGGCCGTGGCCGGCCTCGTGCACCGCGAGCAGCGCACGGAAGTCGGCGTTGGCGCGCTGCTTGAGCCGGTTCAGCTCCAGCGCCACCGGGAACTCGCGCCGCGCCAGCCGGAAGCGCGCGACCAGGCGCGGGCCGCCGGGCGTGACCTCGCCGGGGTCGAGCATCAGCCACACGGGCTCGCTGCCGTGCGCGCCCTGTTCGAGCGCCCACAGCGCGGCATTGACCAGCGTCGCGCTCAGGATCGCGTGGATCGACGAGAACAGCGGGCGCGTGCCCTGCGCCGGGAACACGGCGTTGGCGTAGATCTGCTCGTACACGCTCGCGTCGAGCACGAAGCGCACGCCCGAGCTTTCCTGGATCTCGCTCACGTAGCGGTCGCAGATCGACAGGATCAGGCGCACGTAGGTGGCGCGGCTGAACGACGGGTAGATCACGTGGTTGTTGCCCAGCCGCGCGACCTGCTCGGGCTTGAAGCGTTCGGCCAGAGCCTTCTTCACGTCGATGAGCGAGAGCTTCTTCGTCAGCGCGTGGAAGATGTCGGCGTCGGTGTCGCAGTCTTCCACCCGCTTGGCGGTCTCGGCGTACATCTCGTCGAGGTTGCCCGAGACGAAGACCAGCAGCTTGGAATAGTCGGTTTCCCAGTTGTCCTGCGAGGCGCGGAAGGCGCGCAGCCGCGCCTGGATCTCGTCGGGCTTCCAGGTCATGATTTCGAGCAGCGACTCGCGCAGCTTCAGGCAGCGCTTGAACTCCTGCGCTTCCCAGGGCGAGAGCTGCAGGCGGCGCTTGCGCTTGGTCTTGCCGGCCTTGGCAGCGTCTTCCTCTTCGTCTTCTTCGTCGTCATCGGTGCGGCGGTCCTGGTCGTACTCGGCCCAGGCCAGCGACGACTCGATCTCGCTGAGCACCGACAGCGACGGCGGCAGGCGGCCGTCCGAGAGCAGCGCCCACACGTCCTGGTAGCGCTCCACGCGCGCTTCCTTGCCGCTGGCGTCCACGGTGCGAAAGCGCTGGAACTCGTCGAGCACGAGGATGCCGGGCGCGCCCTCGGCGATGCCCGACTCGGCCAGCATGGCCGAGATGGAGCCGGCGGTGCGGTGGCCCGAGCCGTGGCTGAAACCGTCCATCTGCACTTCGATGAAGCGGTCGTAGAAGCCCAGGTGCTGCGCCAGGCGCCGCACGAGCTGCGTCTTGCCGGTGCCGGTCAGGCCCCACAGGCAGATGACGACCGGGCGGCTGATGAGCTGCGGCAGCACGTACCAGGCGCGCAGCGAATCGATCACGCGATCGATGATCTCGTCGATGCCGAACAGCTCGGCCTTCAGCGAATGGGCAATGGCCTGCAGGTGGCGCGTGCGCTCGGCCAGCGTGGCGTGCAGGTCGCGGGAAATGTCTGGATGCGACATGAGGTTCTTTTTTCTTCGAATGATTCGGGACACGGAAACAGGAATGCGGCCGCTGCTCCACGCGAGATGCGGGGAGGGCGGTGGTGCAGGCGCTGTGCGGGTCAGGCTGGCGCGCTTCGACCGAAGTGAAGCGCGAGCGGTGGGCGTTCAGTTCCGCGAAGGAAGCTGAAGCCGGCGCGCGGGCTTCGTCAGGCCGGGCGGGTCGCCTTGACCCCGCCGCGTGCAAGGACGCGGCTTGCGCAGCGGATGCGCATCGAAAGGGGGGCAAGGAAGGAGGTCATGGCCGCGATCGTAGCGGCGGCATGCGGTAGAGTAAAGAGTCTTTACGAAATTTTCTGCGCCACCTGCTGCATGCCGCCTCGCTGTGGATGCCATGCAACAGCGCCGGGGCCCCGCGATAATTGGCGGTTTGCCCGCCTGCCGCCGCGCGCCACGACCGACGACTGCCTTGCCTTGACGACCCTCACACCTCCCGCCCCCCTGCGCATCGAGTTTCCCGAATCGCTCCCGGTCTCCGGCCGGCGCGAGGAGATCATGGCCGCCATTGCGGCGCACCAGGTCGTGATCGTCTGCGGCGAAACGGGCTCGGGCAAGACCACGCAGCTGCCGAAGATCGCGCTGGCGCTCGGGCGCGGCAAGCTCAACGCCGAGCCCGGCAAGGGCCGCCTCATCGGCCACACGCAGCCGCGACGCATTGCCGCCAGCTCGGTCGCCAAGCGCATCGCCGAAGAGCTGAAGACGCCGCTGGGCGACGTGGTCGGCTTCAAGGTGCGCTTCCAGGACCGCCTGAGCCGCGACGCCTCGGTCAAGCTGATGACCGACGGCATCCTGCTGGCCGAGACGCAGACCGATCCGCTGCTCAAGGCCTACGACACGCTCATCATCGACGAGGCCCACGAGCGCTCGCTGAACATCGACTTCCTCTTGGGCTACCTGCGCGAGATTCTTCCGCGCCGGCCCGACCTGAAGGTGATCGTCACCTCGGCCACGATCGATGCCGACCGCTTCGCGCAGCACTTCGCTTCGGCCAAGGGCCCTGCGCCGACGATCATGGTGTCGGGCCGGACCTTCCCGGTCGAGCAGCGCTACCGCCCGTTCGAGGAGTCGCGCGAGCACGACCTGAACGACGCCATTGCCGACGCGGTGGACGAACTCTGGCGCGATCCGCACAACGCCGGCGACATCCTGATCTTCCTGCCCGGCGAACGCGAAATCCGCGAGGCGGCCGACCACCTGCGCCGCCACGTCAGCCACCAGCCGCTGTTCCGCAATGCCGAGGTGCTGCCGCTGTTCGCGCGGCTGTCGGGCCCCGAGCAGGACCGCATCTTTGAAAGCCACCACGGCCGGCGCATCGTGCTGGCCACCAACGTGGCCGAGACCTCGCTCACCGTGCCGGGCATTCGCTACGTGATCGACACCGGCACGGCGCGCGTGAAACGCTACAGCTTCCGCAGCAAGGTCGAGCAGTTGCTGGTCGAGCCGATCAGCCAGGCCGCGGCCAACCAGCGCGCGGGCCGATGCGGCCGCGTGGCGAACGGCATCTGCATCCGCCTGTACGACGAGAAGGACTTTGCGGGCCGCCCGCGCTTCACCGATCCGGAAATTTTGCGTTCGTCGCTCGCGGGCGTGATCCTGCGCATGAAGTCGCTGCGACTGGGCGACGTGGCGCGCTTTCCGTTCCTCGAAGCGCCGTCGCCGCGCGCGATTGCCGATGGCTACCAGCTGCTGAATGAGCTGGGTGCGGTCGATGACGCCAACGAACTCACGGCCACCGGCGCCGAGCTGGCGAAGCTGCCGCTCGATCCGCGCGTGGGCCGCATGATCCTGGAAGCGCGTACGCGCGGTGCGCTCGAGGAAGTGCTCGTCATCGCCTCGGCGCTCAGCGTGCAGGACGTGCGCGACCGCCCGATGGACGCGCAACAGCAGGCCGACCAGGCGCATTCGAAGTTCGACGACGAGAAGAGCGAATTCAGCGGCTACCTGCGGCTGTGGAAGTGGATCGCCGACGCGCGCGGCGGCCACGGCGACACGCACAAGCTGAGCAACCGCCAGTACGAACAGCTGCTGCGCCAGAACTTCATCAACATCCGCCGCGTGCGCGAATGGCGCGACATCCATTCGCAGCTGCTCACGGTGGTCACCGAGCACAAGTGGCGCATCAACGCCACGCCGGCCGGCTACGAGCCGCTGCACCTGTCGATGCTCGCGGGCCTGCTGGGCAACGTCGGCTGGAAGCTCGAGGACGACGAGGCGTACCTCGGCGCGCGCGGCATCAAGTTCTACAAGCACCCCGGCGCGCATCTGAAGAAGAAGCCGGGGCGCTGGATCGTCGCGGCCGAACTGGTCGAGACCACGCGCCTGTTCGGGCGCGGCATCGCCAACATCGAGCCGCAGTGGCTCGAACAGGTGGCGGGGCATCTGCTGAAGAAGCAGCTGCTCGATCCGCACTGGGAAAAGAAGGGCGCGCAGGTCTCGGCGCTGGAGCGCGCTACGCTGTACGGCCTCGTGGTCTACAGCGGGCGGCGCGTCGATTTCACCAAGGTCGATCCGGTGTCGGCGCGCGAGATCTTCATCCGCGAAGCGCTGGTCGGCGGGCAATGGGAAAGCAAGTTCCCCTTCCTCACGGCCAACCGCAAGCTGGTGCGCGAGGTCGAAGGCCTGGAGCACAAGGCGCGCCGCCAGGACGTGCTGGTCGACGACGAACTGATCTTCGCCTTCTACGACGCGCAGCTGCCGGCCGACGTGGCCAGCGGCATCACCTTCGAGAACTGGTACCGCCACGCCTCGAAGGACCAGCCGCGCCTGCTGTTCCTCACGCGCGACGAGCTGATGCGCCACCAGGCGGCCGGCATCACCACGCAGTCGTTCCCGCCCACGCTGCGCCTGGGCGGTGTCGACTGCGCCGCGAGCTACCTGCACGAACCGGGCGATGCGAAGGACGGCCTCACGGTCAGCGTGCCGCTGTTCGTGCTCAACCAGGTGAACGAAGAGCGCTGCGAGTGGCTGGTGACCGGCATGCTCAAGGACAAGATCCAGGCGCTGCTCAAGAGCCTGCCGCAGCGCCCGCGCTCGCGGCTGGTGCCGCTGCCCGAGTCGGCCACCAAGCTGGCCGAGGAGCTGTCGGCGCCCGAACTCTTCGGCACCGGCTCGCTCACCGACGTGCTGCTCAAGCGCGTGCGCGACCTCACGAGCATCGACGTGAAGCGCGCCGACTTCAAGCTCGACATGCTCGCGCCGCACCTGTTCATGAACCTGCGCATCGTCGACGAGCACGGCCGCCAGCTGGGCATGGGCCGCAACCTCGGCGCGCTGAAGGCCGAGCTGGGCGCGCAGGCGCGCGGTGCGTTCCAGGCGCTCGCGGGGCTCAACGTGAAGGCGTCGCCGGCGCCCAAGGCTGCGCCTGCGAACGGGGGCCAGGCCCCGGCGAAGAGCGCCGCGCCCGAGAAGGCCGCACCCACGCTGCCCGCCGGCCAACGCTACACGAGCTGGACCTTCGGCGAGCTGCCCGAGCTGATGGAAGTGCGGCGCGGTTCGCAGTCGCTCATCGGCTTCCCGGCGCTGCGCGACGAGGGCGATGCCGTGACCATCGAGGTGTTCGACGAGCCCGCCGTGGCCGCCGCCAAGCACCGCGCGGGCCTGCGTCGCCTGTTCGCGCTGCAGCTGAAGGACGCGCTCAAGTACCTCGAGAAGAACATCCCCGACCTGCAGAAGATGTCGGTCGCCTACATGCCGCTGGGCACGTCGGAAGAACTGCGCACGCAGATCATCGACGTGGCGATCGACCGCGCCTTCCTGCAGGAGCCGCTGCCGACCGACGAGTTCGCCTTCAAGAAGCGGCTCGAGGAAGGGCGCGGGCGGCTCACGCTGATCGCCAACGAGGTGGCGCGGCTCGCGGGCGTCATCCTCGTGGAGTACGCGGCGGCGGCGCGCAAGATCAAGGACACGAAGATCCAGCCCGACGCGGTGCAGGACGCGGCGCAGCAGCTGCAGAAGCTCGTGGGCAAGCGCTTCATCGCCGACGCGCCGTGGACGCAGCTGCAGCACTTCGCGCGCTACCTCAAGGCCATCGTGCTGCGCCTGGACAAGCTGCGCGCCGACCCCGCGCGCGACATGGCCAAGCTGGCCGAGCTGAAGCCCCAGGAGCAGCGCTACTGGCGCCTCGTGGCCGAGCGCAAGGGCGTGGTGGACGAGCGCATGCTCGAATTCCGCTGGCTGCTCGAGGAGCTGCGCGTGAGCTTCTTTGCGCAGGAGCTGCGCACGCCGCAACCGGTGAGCGTGAAGCGGCTCGACAAGGCCTGGGCGCAGCTTCAGGCGTAAAAAAAAGCCCGCGGCGACGCGGGCTTTTTTCATGGTGGCGCGGGCGCTATATGCGGCCCATGAGCACGAGGATCACCAGGATCAGCACCACGAGCCCGAGGCCGCCGCTGGGCCCGTAGCCCCAGGACCGGCTGTAACCCCAGCTCGGCAGCGCGCCGATCAGCAGCAGGATCAGGACGATCAGCAGAATGAACGAGAGGGACATGTTTTTTCTCCTGGGACGTTGTTGTCACGAGCCTCCATGCTCATCGTCCCGGGGCGCTGCGAGCGCCGGAGAGCCGCCCCTGACGCGGTCAGGGCTGTCCTACCGTGGGCGTCGGCGCTTTACCGGTGCGCCTGCCAGCAGGAAGTGCATGGCCACGCCCACGGCCAGGAAGATGGCCCCCAGCCCGCCGACGATGGCGGCGCCGCCCCACAGGTCGAAGAAGCCGTCGAGGCGGGCGTCCTGCGGGTTCGCGGGGTTGAAGAACACGCCCACGACTTCGCCCTTGTCGTAGGCCGGCGGGTTGCTGCTGCTCGACGGCGAGAACTCGACGATCGCGCCCGACGGCAGCGTGAAGCGCACCAGCGGGCGCCACGTCGGCGAATTGCTGCGGCTCGAACTTCCCGCGGACTGCAGCGCGATCACCTCGCCCTGCGCCTTGCTGGCCGATGCGATGAACTTCGTGGTGTTCTGGTAGAGCAGCCAGCCGCCGAGGAGCATGAGCGCGCCGACGAGCGTGAAGATGCGCGTGATGAGGCGGGTGGGGTTCATTCGGGCGGCTTTCAGCTGCGCATCCACTCGGCCGACAAGGTGCCCACGGCGGCCAGCACCAGGCTCGACACCAGGAAGGCCGCGGCCCCCAGCGTGGCCAGCAAGGCCCGTCGCCAGGGGCGCGTGCGAAAGAGATAGACCGGAATGCCCAGCAGCGGAAAGATGCCTGCGAGCAGCGCCGAGCGACCAGGCGCGGGCACGCCGCGCGCGAGGCCGTCGGCCCGGCACCACGTGTAGCACAGCGCCGAGATGAGGAACACATGCGCCACGTCCAGCGCGGTGTAGTCCTTGCCGCGCAGCGGCGGCAGGAACGCGTCGGCGATGCCCACCACGAGGAACGACAGGCCCAGGGCCAGCAGGATCCAGCGCGGCCGGTTCATCGTCATCGCGGTGCCTGGATAGCGGCCGCCGGCGTCAGAGCTTCGCGAGGCGGTCGAGCGCGGCGAGCAGCGTCTCGTCCTTCTTGGCGAAGCAGAAGCGCACCACGCGCTGGTCGAAGCCGTCGCCGTAGAAGGCCGACAGCGGAATCGCCGCCACGCCGATCTCGCGCGTGAGCCAGAGGCAGAAGTCGGCCTCCGACAGATCGCTCACGGCCGAGATGTCCACGCACTGGAAGTAGCTGCCTTCGCTGCGCAGCAGCTTGAAGCGGGTCTTCTCGGCCAGGCCGGCCGCGAACAGGTCGCGCTTGCGCTGGTAGAAGGCCGGCAGTTCCAGGTAGGGCTCGGGCCGCGCCATGTACTGCGCCAGCGCGTGCTGCATCGGCGTGTTCACCGTGAACACGTTGAACTGGTGCACCTTGCGGAACTCGGCCATCAGCGGCGCGGGCGCGGCCACGAAGCCGACCTTCCAGCCGGTGACGTGGTAGGTCTTGCCGAAGCTGCTGACGATGAAGCTGCGCGCCGCCAGGCCGGGGAAGCGCGCCACGCTTTCATGGCGCGCGTCGTCGAACACCATGTGCTCGTAGACCTCGTCGCTGATCACGAACACGTCGGTGGGCGCGAGCAGGTCTTCGAGCTGGCGCATCTCCGCCTCGGTCCAGACCGTGGCGCTCGGGTTGTGCGGCGTGTTGATGATGATCGCGCGCGTCTTCGGCGTGAGCGCGGCGGCGATCTTGTCGAAATCGGGGCGGAAGGTGCCGGGCACGAGCGGCACGCGCACGACCTTGCCGCCGGCGAGGTCGATGTTGGGCACGTAGCTGTCGTAGCAGGGCTCCAGCACAATCACTTCGTCGCCGGGGCGCACGATGGCCAGGATGGCCGTGATGATGGCCTGCGTGGCGCCGGCCGTGACCGTGATCTCGGTTGCGGCGCTGTAGCGGCGGCCGTAGAGCGCCTCGATCTTGGCGGCGATGGCATCGCGCAGCGACGGGATGCCCGGCATCGGCGGGTACTGGTTGTGGCCGGCCGCCATGGCGGCGGTCACGTCTTCGAGCAGCTTCGGATCGCAGTGGAAATCGGGGAAGCCCTGGCCGAGGTTCACGGCATTCTTCTCGGCCGCGAGCGTGGACATCACGGTGAAGATGGTGGTGCCGACAGCCGGCAGCTTGGTGGTGATCTCGGGCGTACGGGGAGAAGACGAAGGGGTGGCGGTGCTCATGGTCGGTCGTCGCGGGGGAAAAAGCGAAAGGTCAGAGTTCGTAGTCTTGTTGATGGCCGCTCAGGGCCTTCGCGATCAGGTTGCGGTCGAGCCGGTCGGAGAGCAGCTCGGCGAACTTGAAGACGAAGTTGCGCAGGTAGGCGCTGCGCTTGAAGGCGACGCGCGCGATGTTCTGGCCGAACACATGGCCCATCGGGCGCACCACGAGGTCGGCGTTCGACTCGTCGCGCACCGCCATCTCGGCCACGATGCCCACGCCCAGGCCCAGGCGCACGTAGGTCTTGATCACGTCGGAATCGATGGCTTCGAGTGCGATGCGCGGCGTGAGCTTCTTCTGCGCAAACGCATGGTCGATGCGCGTGCGGCCGGTGAACGACGGGTGGTACGTGATGATTGGCTCGCTCGCGAGGTCTTCGAGCGACACGCGTTCCTTGGCCGCCAGCGGATGGTCCTTGGGCAGCACCAGCACGTGCTGCCACTCGTAGCAGGGCAGCGTGACCAGCTCGGCATAGCCGTCGAGCGATTCGGTGGCGATGCCGATCTCGGCGATCTCGTCGATCACCATGCGCGCCACCTGGTCGGGCGAGCCCTGGTGCAGGCTCACGTTGACCTTCGGGTAGGCCTCGCGCAGGTTGGCCACGGGCACTGGCAGCACATAGCGCGCCTGGGTGTGGGTGGTGGCGATGGAGAGGGTGCCGCTGTCCTGCGCACTGAACTGTTCGCCGATGCGCTTGAGATTGCCCACCTCGCGCATGATGAGTTCGATGCTGGCGATGACGTGCTGGCCGGGTTCGGTGATGCGCTTCAGGCGCTTGCCGTGGCGGGCGAAGATCTCGACGCCGAGCTCTTCCTCGAGTTCGATGATCGCCTTGGAGACGCCGGGCTGCGAGGTGTGGAGCGCCTTGGCCGCCTCGGTGAGGTTCAGGTTGCGCCGCACGGCTTCCTGAACAAACTTGAACTGGTGCAGATTCATATCAAATTCCGTCTGATTGCGGAATTCATTATGCCTTTGAAGTCTATAAAAATGACCGGGACTTCAGGATTTGATGGCAATCCGGGCCAGCAAAGCGACCAGTTCGGGCGATTCGCCCACGATCGGGGCCAGCGAGAAGTCCACGTCGGGCCAGCGCAGGCGCAGGGCGTCGAGCTGCAGCGGCAGGTCTTCGCGGGCGTGCTTGCCCATGCCCAGGAACAGCGGCACCACATGCACCGCGGTGGCGCCATCGGCGATCAGGGCGGCGGCGGCGGTTGGCAGGTCGGGGGCTGCCAGTTCCATGTAGGCGCAGCTCACGCGCACCGTGGGGTCATCTTCGCGCATGCGGGCGGCCACCGCCTCGATGGGCTCGCGCCAGCGCGCGTCGCGCGAGCCGTGCGCGAGCAGCACAGTGCCCGGCACCTGCGTGGTCATCGCCTCAGGACCAGCCAGCTGAAGGCTGTGAGAGACAGCACCGAATAGATCAGCCCCGGCGCCGCCGCCGTGAGCCAGGGCGACCAGTTGCTCAGGTTGCCGAGGTAGCCGAACACGTTGTTCAGCAGGAAGAAGCTGATGCCGATCATCACGCCGCCGAACACGTAGGTCGTGATGCCGGCCTGGCGGAAGTGCAGGTAGGCGAAGGGCAGGGCGAGCACCACCATCACCAGGCACGACAGCGGATAGAACACCTTGCGCCAGAACTCGATCTCGTAGCGCTGCGCGGTCTGGCCGTTGGCGTTCAGGTGCCGGATGTAGTCGAACAGGTCGATGGTGCTCATGCGGTCGGGCCGCAGCAGCGCGACCGACACCATTTCGGCCGTGAGCGAGGTGGGCCAGTCCATCTTCTCGACATGGGTGGTCGTGATGCGGGCCTTGTCGGCGCTGCGGGTTTCGTAGTCCTGCTGCTCGACTTCGGACAGCACCCACTTGTCGTCGAGGATGCGGGCCGACTTGGCCATGAGCTGCTTGCTCACGTAGCCGTTGCCGTCGAACTCGAAGATGCGCGTGTTCTGCAGCGAGCCGTCGCGAGAAATCGACAGCACGTTGACCGCATACGACGTGTCGCCGCGCTTTTCCTTCAGCCAGGCGCCGGTGTTGCCCACGAGCGAATAGGTGCCCTGGTAGCGCGACTTGAGCAGCTGGCCGGTGCGTCCCGACAGCGGCGCGATGTAGTCGCCGATGGCAAAGGTGAGCACGACGAAGCCCAGCCCCAGCAGCAGCAGCGTGCGCAGCGCGCGCCACGGGCCCAGGCCGCTGGTGCGCAGGATGGTGTATTCGGAGCTTTGCGCCAGCCGCGCCATCACGAAGATGCAGCCGATCAGCACCGTGATCGGCAGCAGTTCGTACAGGTGGCTGGGCACCAGCAGCAGCACGTAGATCAGCGCCTGCACCGGGCCGTAGGCCAGGCTTTCGGGCTTGCCCACGGACTGCAGCTCGTCGACGAAGTCGAAGAAGAAGAACAGGCTCAGGAAGCCGAGCGTCACGAAGGCCACGGCCTTCAGTGCCTCGACGTAGATCAGTCGGCGGATGGTTTTCACGAGGTCGGGTCGATCCGGGAAGGCGGTACGGCCGGCAGGGCGCCGGCCGTGGCGGCGCTGGCGCGGGCGCGGGCCTGTCGGCGGGCCGACCAGTTGTTGTTGCGCAGCGTGAGCCAGGCCGTGGCGAAGAGGAAGACGCCGCCATGCAGCAGCAGCATGAAGGAGCCCATGCCGTAGCGGCCCGAGCTGATCCAGCTCTGGCCCAGGTTCAGCAGGTTGTAGTAGACGACGAAGGCGAACAGCGCGAACACCAGGTTGCCGCTGCGTCCCACGCGCGGGTTGACGCTGGACACTGTCAGCGCCAGCAGCACGAAGTTGATGGCGGCCAAGAGCATGCCGAAGCGCCAGCCCAGCTCGCCCAGGCTGGCATCGCTGCGGTCGCGCAGCAGCGAGAGCGTGGAGCGCGCGCGCGTGGGCGTGCTGTCGCCGGTGGCGTTCGAGCTGCCGCCAGCACGCGTGCCGTAGGTCTTGAACTCGCTGATCTTCAGGCCCGATTCCGTGAACAGCGGGCGCTCCAGGCGCTGGCCGTTGCTCAGCAGCAGGAAGCGGTGGTTGTCGATGTCCTCGATGCGGCCGCTGCGCGCCGACGTGGTGATCTGCAGCCCACGCTCGACGGCCCAGATGAACACGTTGGTGGCGGTGGCGCCGTCGGGCGTGTCCTTGTCGATGAAGAACACGCGCAGCCGGCCCGAGGACTCGCGGAACTCACCCGGCGTGACGCGCTCGATGTCGCTGCGCTGCTCGTACTGCTGGCGCATGCCGATGGTCTGCGAGTTGGCCCAGGGCCAGCCCACCAGCGCCATGGCTGCGATGAGCAGCAGCACAGGCCAGGCGAAGCGGAACAGCGGCTGGACGAAATCGGCCAGGCCGCGCCCGCTGGAGAACCAGATCACCATTTCGCTGTCGCGGTACATGCGCGAGAGCGTGCCGACGATGGCGATGAACAGGCTCAGGCTCAGGATGGTCGGCATGTAGCCGAGCACCGTGTACGCCATCACGAGGAAGACCTCCTGCGGGTTCACGCTGCCCTTGGACGCCAGCCCGAGCGTACGGATGAGCATCATGGTCATCACGATGGTGACCAGGACGACGAGGGTCGCTCCGAAGCTGCGCGACAGCTCCTTGCGTAGGGAAGAATGGAATAACATCGTTCGAGGAAAAAAAGGATTATGGACTTTCAACTCAAGACCCTCACCGTCGCCCAGGCCGCCGCCGAGAAATCCGACCTCCTCATCGTGCTCGTCGGCAGCGCTCTCCCCACCGCCAAAGACCCCGTTTCCGTGCTCGCCGCCAGCGCCCGCAAGGCCGGCGACCTGCCCGACAAGGCCGGCAAGCTGCTCGCGCTGTACCGCCCCGAGACCGTGGTGCCCTCGCGCGTGCTGCTGGCCGCCATCGGCGACGGCAAGGCCGCTTCGGTGCGCAGCGCCGTGAGCGCGGCGGTTGCCGCCGCCAAGGCCCACGGCCCCAAGCGCGTCGTGATCGTCTTCGCGCAGCCGGCCGACGCCGCCGCGGTGGCCGCCGCCGTCACGGCCGCGGCCGATGCCAGCTATGTCTACACCACGACCAAGTCGAAGGCCGAGCCGCGCAGCATCCGCCACCTGACGCTGGGCGTGTCCGAGGCCGCCAGCCCTGCCGTCACCAAGGCCTTCGACGACGCCCGCGCCACGGTCGCCGGTATCGAGTTGGCCAAGGAGTGGGGCAACCGTCCCGCCAACCACGCCACGCCCACGCTGCTGGCCGAAGCCGCCAAGGGGCTGGCGAAGCTGCCGCGCATCAAGTGCGAGGTGCTGGGCCCGAAGGAGGTCGAGAAGCTCGGCATGGGCGCGTTCGCCGCCGTGGCCCAGGGCTCGGCCGAGCCGCTGCGCTTCATCGTGCTGCGCTACCAGGGCGGCGCGAAAGACGAGGCCCCCGTGGTGCTCGTGGGCAAGGGCATCACCTTCGACACCGGCGGCGTCTCGCTCAAGCCCGCGGCCGAGATGGACGAGATGAAGTTCGACATGTGCGGTGCCGCCAGCGTGCTCGGCACCTTCCGCGCGCTGGGCGCGATCCAGCCGGCGATCAACGTGGTCGGCCTGATTCCTTCGTGCGAGAACATGAACGACGGCAAGGCCGTCAAGCCCGGCGACGTGGTCACCAGCATGAGCGGGCAGACCATCGAGATCCTGAACACCGACGCCGAAGGCCGTCTCATCCTGTGCGACGCGCTCACGTATGCCAAGCGCTTCGACCCGGCTGCCGTCATCGACATCGCGACGCTCACAGGCGCCTGCGTGGTGGCTCTGGGCGGCGTGCGCAGCGGCCTGTTCGCCAGCGACGAGTCGCTGGCCTCCGCGCTCGAGTCGGCCGGCGAGGCCTCGCAAGACCGCTGCTGGCGCCTGCCGCTGGACGACGACTACGCCGAAGGCCTCAAGAGCAACTTCGCCGACGTGGCCAACATCGCCGGGCGTGCCGGCGGCGCGATCACCGCGGCCAAGTTTCTGCAGCGCTTCACGGCCGACTACGCCTGGGCGCACCTGGACATCGCAGGCACGGCCTGGAAGAGCGGGGCGGCCAAGGGCTCGACCGGCCGGCCCGTCGGCCTGCTGGTCTCGTACCTGACGAACCGCGCGGGCAGCAGCAACGCCGCTGCCGCCGCGCCGAAGGCCGGGAAGGCCGCCAAGCCTGCAAAGAAGGCCGCTTCGCCCAAGGCCCCGGCCAAGCCGGCCCGAAAGGCCCGGTCCGCGCAGTGACCGACATCGGCTTTCACTACAACGCGCCGGACAAGCTCACCTACGCTTGCCGGCTGGTTCGCAAGGCCGTGAACACACGCGGCCTGCGCGTGGTGGTGGTGGGCGATGCGCGCGCGCTCGACACGGTCGATGCCGCGCTCTGGCAGCTGTCGCCGGTCGACTTCGTCGCGCACTGCCGCGCCGACGCGCCGGCCCATGTGGTGGCGCGCTCGCCCGTCATCCTGTGCGCCGAAGGTTCGGACGCGGCCTCGCTGCCGCACCGCGAGATGCTGGTCAACCTGGGCCTCGAAGTGCCGGCCGGCTTCGAGCGCTTCGAACGCATGATCGACATCGTGAGCGACGAGGCCAACGACCGGCAGGTCGGCCGCACCCGCTGGCGCCACTACGCCGACCGGGGCTACACGATCCAGCCGCACGATTTCGCAAGGAGCGCTTCCTGATGGCCAGCACGCTGCGCACGCCACCCCGGTTCGTCCCGACGCTGACGACCGTGCTCGAGATTCCGGCCGAGCCCGTGCCGGTCGCCGAGGCGGTGCGCCCTTTAGTTCCAAGTATTGGAGCACCGGTGTCGCAGCCTCCGCCGCCCGACCCCGCAAGCGCCGTGGCCTTGCCGCCGTCGGTGTCGCTCACGCCGGCCGAAATCGTCAGCCTCGAAGAGCAATTGCTGCACCGCGTGCTGCAGCGCGTCGACCTGTCGCTGGAGGAGCGATTGAGCGACGCCGTGTCAGCTGCCGTTCAGCATCAGCTCGACGAAA
Source organism: Variovorax sp. GW460-12-1-14-LB1 (assembly GCF_059423605.1). Taxonomy (NCBI): domain Bacteria; kingdom Pseudomonadati; phylum Pseudomonadota; class Betaproteobacteria; order Burkholderiales; family Comamonadaceae; genus Variovorax; species Variovorax sp. GW460-12-1-14-LB1. The sequence goes on along the minus strand of NZ_JBWKYF010000053.1, from coordinate 16,476 downwards.
TGGTGCCGCGTCTGCGCGGCGAAATCGAGGCCGTGCTGCGCGCGCTCGTCATCGAATCCATGGCCGCTGAACTCTGTGAAAACACAGGGGAAAACACAGGGTCTACGCCAACTTCCGGCGCATAAATCCTCGGCTAAACTGCGCCGCAGGTCGGAATGGCGTGAGGGTGCCGCTGGTCTGCGGCGCGAAACTTGCGAGGTCTGAACGCCCGGATCGAACGACCGGTTTTTATATCTTTTCATCCAAGTTCTGGAGGTTCTCATGCAATTGAAATGGACTGCGGTCGCACTGGCTGCACTCACGCTCGTGGCTTGCGGCAAGAAGGAAGAAGCTGCTGCTCCGGCGGCACCGGCACCCACGGCTGCGGCTCCGGCCCCTGCTGCGCCTCCGGCTGATGCCCTGGTCGTCAAGATCGGCCACGTCGGCCCGACCAGCGGTCCCATTGCCCACCTCGGCAAGGACAACGAGCTCGGTGCCAAGATGGCCATCGAAGACCTGAATGCAAAGGGCTTCAAGATCGGCGACAAGGTTGCCAAGTTCGTGCTGGTTCCCGAAGATGACGCTGGCGACCCGAAGCAGGGCACCGCCGTCGCCCAGAAGCTGGTCGATGAAAAGGTCAACGGCATCGTCGGTCACCTGAACTCGGGCACCACGATCCCCGCTTCCAAGCTGTACAGCGACGCCGGCATTCCGCAGGTCTCGCCGTCGGCCACCAACCCCAAGTACACCCGCCAGGGCTTCAAGACCACGTTCCGCGTGGTGGCTGACGACACGCAGCTGGGCGGCACGCTCGGCAAGTACGCCGTCGAAACGCTCAAGGGCAAGAACATCGCCGTGATCGACGACCGCACGGCCTACGGCCAGGGCGTTGCCGAAGAGTTCGAAAAGGCTGCCAAGGCGGCAGGCGCGACCATCGTGGGCCACGAGTTCACGACCGACAAGTCGACCGACTTCAACGCCATCCTGACCAAGCTGAAGGCTGCCAAGCCCGACGTGCTGTTCTTCGGCGGCATGGACGCCGTGGGCGGCCCGATGCTCAAGCAGGTCAAGCAACTCGGCCTGAACGTCAAGTTCATGGGCGGCGACGGCCTGTGCACCGGCGAACTGCCGAAGCTGGCAGGCGACGCCATCGGTGAAGACATGGTGGTCTGCGCCGAAGCCGGCGGTGTCGACGGCGACTTCAAGCAGCCGCTGGAAGACTTCAAGGCCAAGTTCAAGACCAAGAACGGCGTCGAAGTGCAGATCTACGCACCGTACGTGTACGACGCGGTCAACGTGCTGGCCGAAGCCATGGCCAAGGCCGGCTCGTCCGACCCGGAAAAGTACCTGGCTGAAGTCGGCAAGGTGCAATACAAGGGCGTGACCGGCCCGATCGCCTTCGACGAAAAGGGCGACATCAAGAACGGCGCCCTGACGCTCTTCACCTACAAGGGTGGCGTGCGCACGCAGATCGCCGTGGTGCGCTGATCGCATTGCAGCCAACGACCCTTCACCGGGTCGTTCCATGACAAAAGGGCCCTCGGGCCCTTTTGTCATTCAGGGGTGCGCGCAGCCGTGGCGCGGGCCTGTCGTCAGAGCGCGGCCAGGCCCGAGGGACGGTCCGCGTTGCAGTACTCGATGAAGGCGTCCAGGTCGCGCGACTTGTCGAACACCGCGTCGGCGCCCAGGGCCTGGCAGCGCGTGCGGATGTCGGGGGTGACGTAGTTGCTCAGCACCACGACGCGCTGGTGCGGGCCGCGCTCGCGGCAGCCCGACAGCACGCCCAGGCCGGAGCCTTCCTTGAGGAACAGGTCGACGATGAGCAGCTGCCAGGCATCGGGGTGGGCGGCGAGCCAGGCGAGGGCGCCCGATTCGGTTTCGGCATAGCCGACGACATGGCCGTTGACGAGGTCCTCGAGGGCCGGGACCAGGTTGTCCCTGATGGTCTTGTTGTCCTCGACGAGGAACGTGATGAGGGCCATGCCGCGGTTTTGATGTGTGAACCAATAGCGTAGCGTGGCGCAAGCGGTCTCCGCGTAGGAGAAGGGAGAACGACGCACGCAAACCGTGCGGAAACAACGGCGATCAGCGCTTGTCCGACGTCGCCTGGGTGCGGATGCGCGCCTTGAGCTGCTCGGCCAGCGCCTGGCTCTCGTCGCGCTCGGCGGTCACTTCGAGGCGCTTCTCGATTTCCTCGCTCAGCGCCGCATTCACTTCGGCCAGTTTCTCGGCCGACTGGGCGAGTTTTTCCTCGAGCTGGCTGGTGTGCTCGATGGCCTGCGCCACCTCGCCGACCTGGACCTCGTCCGGCAGTTCCTGCTCCAGCACGGTGCTCACGACGGCGAGGTTGTCCGAGGCGCGCTGCACATCGGCGGCCACCTGTTCGCTCTTTTTCAGGGTCTTGTCCAGCGAGGTGGTGCCGCGCGTCAAGGTGGGGGAAGGTCCGGCCATCGAGGCTCCTTTGCGGCAGGCGAAGTGGGGTGGAATGTCGGTCGATTCGATTCCGCGCATCGTACCGCCAGATGCGGCCTTGCTCAGGATTGGCAACGGTTGCTGCGGGGCAACAGGGTTCAGCCGAAGTCCTACGGAATCGGCCGCGAGTTTCGGACTGGGCCGATGGGGGATTTTTGCCGCCCCCGGGAAGATGCAGAACATCCTCTTCCCCCTCCAAGGCTCGCCATGATCAGACACGCACTCGTGATCGACCAGGTCGAACGCACCGGCCTCGCACTGGCCACCTTCATGCGCCACGCCGGGATGCCCGCCACATCCTGGCGAGCGTGATCGCGATGGCGCGCGAACAGCATGCGACGCTGCTCGTGAAGGGCGTCGACGGCGAGCGTGGCCGCCTCGGCCGCCTCGCGGGCTTCTTCGCGCTTCTTGTCGAGTTCGTTGCGCTCGGTGGTGTCGGAGAAGCTGCACAGCAGCGCAGCCATCATCGGCACCTTCAGCCTAAAGGGAAAGAAATGAGCCTCGTCAATGTCTCCCAGACGCCTGAGCGCGCATTGATCACGGTCGACACGAACGCTATGAACGGCAGCACCGGGGCTGAAGGTGAGATCAGCAAGATGGTCCTACTACCCCACAGCAATATCGTCCTTGCGGGGCGGGGCATGAGTTTCGTTCTCAGCGTAGCGTTTGCGCAGGCGATGCTTGCGTGGCCGGCTGACTTCGAGACCATCGAGAAGCTGTTGCCGGCGACCATGACCTGGTCAATCGATCACCTCAGGGCCAACGCCGAGCAGCACTTCCCGAACAGGCGAATCGACCAAGACGACCACTTCAACGTGGCCGACCAAAATCTGGTGATGGTGGGCTATTCGCCGAGCCGCGGGCGCATGGCAACGGTGGTGTTCAGCACCTCTCGCAACACTGAAAGAGTCTCGTCCTACGAACTGGCCGAGTGTGACGCTTCGCTTTCGCCCTGGTCAGAGGATTGGGACGATGGGTTTGATCCATCCACGCCAGAGCTGATGCGTGCCATCGCGACCATCCAGATGGAGCGAACGAAGGACATTGCAGCGGCTAATGCCATCGGCGGCCGGCTGCTGCTGTGCGAGCTCACGAAGGACGAGGCGAGGTTCTCGAGCCTGGGCGACCTGTATCCGGCGGCTCCTGAAGGGCGCTAGAAGCGACACCAATCGGCGAAGGGCACCGCGCTTGTGACGGGCTGAGCATTGTTCAAGTACAGCGTCCAGGTGAGCGCGCGTTGCTCGCCATTCAGCACTTGAAAATTGTCGTGATCGACTTCCAAAATGAACTCGGGAAAGTGCCCAGGCTCAGGGTCGTACTTCTGGGATTGTCCAGGGTGGAGGATGAAGCGAGCTCCGTTGCTTAAGGGGTCGCCAAAGGAAAGCCGAACGAACTCTCCTCCTTCGCGGAGGTTCACCATTTGCACCATCTGGCGATACAAGGGGTGAAGCTGGGCGAGATTCTGTCCGGCATACCGCGAATCACGAAAAACAGAGGCCGGCACATCGACGTTCAGCCACCATTTCTCCATCGTGACGTTACCGACGTTCGTGATTGAGACTCGGAGACTGTACCGATGAAGATCCGCCGCAATCCCGTGGTTCTGCGTGCGAACAACTACTTCAGCAACGGGGCGTGTGTCACGCGACATCAAGTCGCGAATGCGGAAGTCTTCGAGCGGTCTGGTGGTGACTCCAACGCGCTGGTAGTAGCGCAGATCGCCGACCAAGGTCTGATGCGCTGTACCCGCGGCCTTGATGTCTATGACAAATACCCGGCCACCTGGCACAGCAATCTCTTCGATGTCGAAGTCGTGGAAACGCGGGCTAGCGTGGTCGTGAATCGTGGAGCTAAGCCACTCACGGGTGATGGTTCCGTCGATCACAGGCGCCAGACCTTCAGCGGCCGCGATGCCATCTACAGGGCGACTTTCGGCAATGCCGTAAATGATTCGTCCGCCGTCAGCATTTGCGAACCCAGTCACGTCCTTGACGAGTTCGGCGCGTTGATTGTTCTGACGGCCAAGCGCATCGCCGCGCTTGAACTCAAGGTAGAGCGATTCTTGCGTGTGGTCATCGATCAGACGCTGAATATCTGCTGCGTTCAAGGTGCCTCCCGAACAAGAACCCTCAGCACCCCTGGTTGCTTGCCAACGATGTGGGGCTTATTGATGGGTAGAAAAGAAAAACGGGGCGCAAGGCCCCGTATTCATTACTTCTCTGGCGGAGCAGGCGGGATTCGAACCCGCGGAGGGCTATTAACCCTCACACGCTTTCCAGGCGTGCGACTTAAACCGCTCATCCACCGCTCCTGAGCCCACGATTGTAGCGCGGGTTTTCAGCCGTTTTCAGGTCGGGCCAGAGCTTTTACCGGTTTGGATCATGCGCATGGCCGACGAGATCAGCGCGGCCGTCTCGGTCATGTTGCTCGGCACGATGAGCGTGGTCTTGGAGTCGGCGGCCACCTTGCCGTAGGCATCGACGGCGCGCTCGGCCACCTTCAGCTGCACGGCCTGTTCGCCGCCCGGCTGGCGGATGGCGGCGGCCACGCGCTCGATGGCGTCTGCCGTGGCAGTGGCCACGGCCGTGATGGCAGCGGCTTCACCTTGCGCGTTGTTGATCTGCGCCTGCTTCTCGCCCTCGGAACGCGCAATGAAGGCTTCGCGTTCGCCGGTGGCGATGTTGATCTGTTCCTGGCGACGGCCTTCCGAGGCGGCGATGAGCGCGCGCTTGCCGCGTTCGGCGGTGATCTGCGCCTGCATGGCCAAGAGGATTTCCTTGGGCGGCGTCAGGTCCTTGATTTCGTAGCGCAGCACCTTCACGCCCCAGTTGAGCGCGGCCTCGTCGATCGCGGCCACCACCTGGGCGTTGATGACGTCGCGCTCTTCGAAGGTCTTGTCGAGCTCGAGCTTGCCGATCACGCTGCGCAGCGAGGTCTGTGCGAGCTGGGTCACGGCCACGATGTAGTTCGAGGAGCCGTAGCTGGCGCGCATCGGGTCGGTCACCTGGAAGTACAGGATGCCGTCGACCTGCAGCTGCGTGTTGTCGCGCGTGATGCAGATCTGGCTGGGCACGTCGAGCGGGATTTCCTTCAGGCTGTGCTTGTAGGCCACGCGGTCGATGAACGGGATCAGGAAGTTCGGGCCGGGCGTCATGGTGCCGTGGTACTTGCCCAGGCGCTCGCGCACCCATGCGTTCTGCTGCGGCACGAACTTGACCGACTGGCTGATGAAGATGATCGCGATGACCAGGATGATGAGAGGAACTGAAAATTCCATGGTGTTGCTTCCTTTTCGAATGCGTTTTTCTGACTGACCGATTGAACTGCTAGATCTTGTCGACCACGAGGCGACTGCCGACCACCTCGACCACGCGATGTTCGCCGGTGGAGGGCGCATGGCCCGCGCGCAGCACGACGGTCCATTGCGAGCCGCGGTAGCGCACGGTGGCGGTGCCGTCGAGGTTCCAGGCATCGACGTACACGCTCTCGCCGATGTCCAGGTTGAGGTCGCGGTTGGCCTCGCTGGAGGGCTCGGCAGGGCGGTTGCGGCGGATCAGGTACCAGGTCACGACCGCGCCCACGCCGACCACGGCGGCCACCAGCAGCTGCGTGACGAGGCTGAAGCCCAGGTGCGCGGCGATGGCTGCGGCGGCGAAGCCGGCGGCCAGCAGCAGCAGGTACACCGTGCCGGACAACAACTCGGCCACGATGGCCGCGCCTGCGATCAACCACCAGAAGGTGGGATTTCCCATGGCAACTCCTCTCTTCTTTTGTTACTTGGACCTTCGCCATTCTGCGGCATGGCGCGCCATGCGCCTGTGTCGCGTAGGGATATGGCGCCCGCTGGGGCTGCTCGGGCCGGCGTGCCCTGCGGGGCTTGCAGGCGCCCGACGCAATCCGTCATCCGAATTCCGTACACTTCGCGCCTCGCTCATTGCCTGTCTGACTGCCTGTCCGGAGCCCCGCTCATGAAATTTCGCTTTCCCATCGTCATCATCGACGAGGACTTCCGCTCCGAAAACACTTCGGGCCTCGGCATCCGCGCGCTCGCGCAGGCCTTCGAAAGTGAGGGCTTCGAGGTGCTGGGCGTCACGAGCTACGGCGACCTGAGCCAGTTCGCGCAGCAGCAAAGCCGCGCCAGCGCCTTCATCCTGTCGATCGACGACGAAGAGTTCTCGGTCGGCCCCGACCTCGACCCGGCCGTGCTGAGCCTGCGCAGCTTCATCGGCGAGGTGCGTCGCAAGAACGCCGACGTGCCGATCTACATCTACGGCGAGACCAAGACCTCGCGCCACATCCCGAACGACATCCTGCGCGAGCTGCACGGCTTCATCCACATGTTCGAGGACACCCCCGAATTCGTGGCGCGCCACATCATCCGCGAGGCCAAGAGCTACCTGGAAGGCGTGCAGCCGCCGTTCTTCAAGGCGCTGATCGACTACGCCGAAGATGGCTCGTACTCGTGGCACTGCCCGGGCCACTCGGGCGGCGTGGCGTTCCTGAAGAGCCCGGTGGGCCAGATGTTCCACCAGTTCTTCGGCGAGAACATGCTGCGCGCCGACGTCTGCAACGCGGTGGAAGAACTGGGCCAACTGCTCGACCACACCGGCCCGGTGGCGGCCAGCGAGCGCAATGCGGCGCGCATCTTCAATGCCGACCACTGCTTCTTCGTGACCAACGGCACCAGCACCAGCAACAAGATGGTGTGGCACCACACGGTGGCGCCCGACGACGTGGTGGTGGTCGACCGCAACTGCCACAAGTCGATCCTGCACGCGATCATCATGACCGGCGCGATTCCGGTGTTCATGAAGCCCACGCGCAACCACTTCGGCATCATCGGCCCCATTCCGAAGAGCGAGTTCGAGCAGAGCGCCATCAAGGCCAAGATCAAGGCCAACCCGCTGCTGGCCGACGTGGACCCGAACAAGGTCAAGCCGCGCGTGATGACGCTCACGCAGTCGACCTACGACGGCGTGATCTACAACACCGAGACCATCAAGAACATGCTCGACGGCTACGTCGACACGCTGCACTTCGACGAAGCCTGGCTGCCGCACGCCGCCTTCCACCCGTTTTACGGCGCCTACCACGCGATGGGCAAGCGCCGCGTGCGCCCGAAGGAGTCGCTGGTGTTCGCCACGCAGTCCACGCACAAGCTGCTGGCCGGCATCAGCCAGGCGAGCCACGTGCTGGTGCAGGACTCGCAAAACCGTGCGCTGGACCGCGATCTCTTCAACGAGGCCTACCTGATGCACTCGTCGACCAGCCCGCAGTACGCGATCATCGCGAGCTGCGACGTGGCCGCCGCCATGATGGAGCCGCCCGGCGGCACCGCGCTGGTGGAAGAGAGCATCCTGGAAGCGCTCGACTTCCGCCGCGCCATGCGCAAGGTCGAGGAAGAGTTCGGCAAGGACGAGTGGTGGTTCAAGGTCTGGGGGCCCGAGAAGCTCGTCGACGAAGGCATCGGCCGTGCCGAAGACTGGATCATGCACGGCGAGAAGAACGGCAAGCCCAAGAGCAAGAAGTCGCCGCGCAACTGGCACGGCTTCGGCGAACTGGCCGACGGCTTCAACATGCTCGATCCGATCAAGTCGACCATCGTGACGCCGGGCCTGGACCTGGAAGGCAACTTTGCCGAGACCGGCATTCCCGCCAGCGTGGTGACCAAGTTCCTGGCCGAGCACGGCGTGATCGTGGAGAAGACGGGCCTCTATAGCTTCTTCATCATGTTCACCATCGGCATCACCAAGGGCCGCTGGAACACGCTGCTCACGGCGCTGCAGCAGTTCAAGGACGACTACGCGCGCAACCAGCCGATGTGGCGCATCCTGCCCGAGTTCTGCCAGCAGCACCCGGGCTACGAACGCCTGGGCCTGCGCGACCTGTGCCAGCACATCCACCAGCTGTACGCGCGCTACGACGTGGCTCGTCTCACGACCGAGATGTACCTGAGCGACCTCACGCCGGCCATGAAGCCCAGCGACGCCTTCGCCCACATCGCGCACCGCAAGACCGAGCGCGTGGAGATCGACGAGCTCGAAGGCCGCATCACCACCAGCCTGATCACGCCGTACCCGCCGGGCATTCCGCTGCTGATTCCGGGCGAAGTTTTCAACAAGAAGATCGTCGACTACCTGAAGTTCTCGCGCGAGTTCAACCTGCAGTGCCCGGGTTTCGAGACCGACATCCACGGCCTGGTGGCGCGCATCGACGAGACCGGCAAGAAGCGGTACTACGCGGACTGCGTGCGCAAGGCAAGCTGAGAGAGGAGCGTGCCCCGGTGAGGGGCACGGTCTGCGAAGGCGGGGCTAGCCTTCGCGCACGCGCATGAAGCGGGCGAATTTCGGCAACCCGCTCGGGTGCGTGCCGTTGTAGCGGTAGGTCACCAGGCTGCCGATCGGCGGCGGCTGGTCGCGCTCGGCGTCGGTCAGGCCGGTGCCGAGCCGGAAGCGCTGGCCGTCGGGCATCTCGACCATCAACGCGCCGAGCCGGCCGTGGTGCTTGCCCTTGCCGGGCAGGTGCGCGACCACGCGGGCCTCGGCGTCTTCGAAGGGCTTGACCTTGAGCAGGTCGTTGTTGCGCTCGCCGCGGTACATCGATGCGCCCCGGTGCAGCATCAGGCCTTCGCCGCCCATCTTCACGGTCTTGTCGAGCAGCGCCTGCAGGTCCTCGTGCGTGGTCGCCGGCTGTTGCGGCACGGCCACCACCCAGGGCGCGTCGGTGATCGGCAGCAGCTTGCGCAGCGCCGCGAGGCGGGTGTTGAAGTCCCCGCCCTGGGCCGGCAGATCGAACACCATGAAACGGATCTCGTGCCAGGCGGTGTCGCTGGGCGTCTGGCTGCGCACGGTGGACATCGTGTGGTTGAAGCGGCCACGCCCGGCCCACAGTTCGCCGTCGAGCGGCTGCTTGGGCAGCGAGGCGGTGAACCAGGCCGGTGCCATGACGGGCTCGCCGCCACGGGTCCAGAGCTTCTGGCCGTCCCAGTAGCCGCGCACGCCGTCGAACTTCTCGCTGACCCAGTAGCCCGCGAGCGACATGCCGGGGCGATACACCTCGGCCAGCATCAGGGCGGGCGCGGCGGCGCGCGCGAACGCGGCGCGACCCGAGAGGGCTGCGCCCAGTCCCGCAAGCAGGAGGAGGGAGCGTCGATTCAACACGGTGGCAGGCGCTGGGAGCCGAGAGGGGAAATTACTCCGCCATGCCTCCGACCACGTTGCTGAAGCCGCCGTCCACGTAGGTGATCTCGGCGGTCACGCCGCTGGCCAGGTCGCTCAGCAGGAAGGCGGCCACGTTGCCGACTTCCTCGATGGTCACGTTGCGGCGGATCGGCGAGGCGTCGGCCACGGCCGTGAGGATCTTGCTGAAGCTCTTGATGCCGCTGGCGGCGAGCGTCTTGATGGGGCCGGCGCTGATGCCGTTCACGCGCATGCCCTTCGGGCCGAGCGAGGCGGCGGTGTAGCGCACCGACGCCTCGAGCGAGGCCTTGGCCAGGCCCATGGTGTTGTAGTTGGGCAGCGCGCGCTCGGCACCCAGGTAGGTCAGCGTGAGCAGGGCCGACTTGTCGTTGAGGTAGGGCAGGGCCGCCTTGGCCATGGCCGGGAAGCTGTACGCACTGATGTCGTGCGCGATCTTGAAGCCTTCGCGCGAGAGGCCTTCCAGGAAGTCGCCGGCGATCGATTCGCGCGTGGCAAAGCCGATGCTGTGCACGAAGCCGTCGAATTTGGGCCAGGTCTGCGCGAGGTCGGTGAAGAGCTTGTCGATCTGCGCATCGTCGCCCACGTCGCAGTCGAAAATCAGTTTCGAGCCGAAGTCTGCGGCATATTCGGTGATACGGTCCTTGAATCGCTCGCCGACATAACTGAAGGCGAGTTCCGCGCCCTGGTCGTGACAGGCCTTGGCAATGCCATATGCAATGGAGCGATTGCTCAACACACCGGTGATCAACAGTTTCTTGCCGGAAAGAAAGCCCATGAAGTTGCCTCGTGAAAATCTTGGGCAGAATTCTCGCATGCGAGGTTGGCTGCTCTGGATGTTGGCGCTCCTGGCGCTGCCCTCGTGGGCGGCGCACGGGCTGGGCATGGGTTACGAGCCCAAGTACCCGGCGTCGTTCACGCATTTCGACTACGTGAACCCCAACGCGCCCAAGGGCGGCGACCTGACCCTGTCGGCCGCCGGCAGCTTCGACAAGCTCAACCCCTTCACCTTGCGCGGCGTGCCCCCGGTGGGTATGGGCTACAGCGCCAACGGCTTCGTGTTCTCCGAGTACGGCCTGCTCTTCGACTCGCTGACCACGCCGAGCGAGGACGAGCCCTTCTCGCAGTACGGCCTGCTGGCCGAAGACATCCAGCTCGCGCCCGACCGCTTGAGCGTCACGTTCCGGCTGAACCCCAAGGCGCGGTTTTCCGACGGCTCGCCGGTGCTGGCGAAGGACGTGAAGTACTCCTTCGATACCCTGCGCAGCAAGGCGGCCGGGCCGACCTTCCGCTCGTACTGGGCCGACATCAAGGAGGCCGTGGTGACGGGCGAGCGCACCATCCGCTTCGACTTCGTGCGCCAGAACGCCGAGCTGCACATGATCATCGGTGGGCTGCCGGTGTTCTCCAGCGCCTGGGGCAAGGGCAAGCCCTTCGACCAGATCGTGACCGAGGCGCCGATCGCGAGCGGGCCGTACGTGGTGGACAGGGTCGATTTCGGCAAGTTCATCTCGTACCGCCGGCGCCCGGACTACTGGGCCGCCAATCTGCCGGTGCGCAAGGGGATGTTCAACTACGATACGGTGTCGTACCAGTATTTCAAGGACTCGCTCGGCGAGGAAGAGTCGCTCAAGGCCGGCGCGCTCGACGCGATGGAAGAGCGCTCGATCATCGCGTGGGTGCGCCGCTACAAGGGCCGCCGCTTCGACTCCGGCGAGCTGGTCAAGGAAGAGATCGCGCATCGCCGCTTCACCGGCATGCAGGGCCTGGCGCCCAACCTGCGGCAGCCGCGCTTCGCCGACATGCGCGTGCGCAGGGCGCTGGCGCTGGCCTTCGACTTCGACTGGCTCAACGCCCACCTGTTCTATGGCCGCCGCGGGCGCACCCAGAGCTACTTCCAGAACAGCGACGACCTCATGGCCCAGCCCGAGGTCAGCCCCGAGGAGCAGGCGCTGATCGACAAGCTCAAGACCCGGCAACGCTACCTGGACAACACCAAGGGCGAGCTGCCGCGCCCCGACAGCAGCGGCGACACCGCTGAAGGCCTGCGGCGCAACCTCGTGAAGGCGCAGGAGCTGCTCAAGGAGGCCGGCTGGACCTACCGCGACGGCGCGCTGCGCGACAAGGCCGGCACGCCGTTCGTGATCACCATCGACATCGCCGACCGCAGCTCGGGCGTGGTGCTTGCGCCGTATGCGCGCAACCTCGGCAAGCTGGGCATCCGGCTCGACTACCGCCTGCGCGACCCGAGCCTGCTGAAGAAGAAGCTGGACGACTTCGATTTCGACATGGCCATCAGCCTCGTCGGTGGCTCGTCGAGCCCGGGCAACGAGCTGTATGACGACTTCGGCTCGAAATCGGCGAGCGAGAAGGGCAGCCAGAACCTGAGCGGCATCAGCGACCCGGTGGTCGACGAGATCGTCGAGGTGATCGTCAACAGCCACGACCGCGCCTCGCTCGCGGCGGCCGCGCGGCTGCTGGACCGCTACTTGCTCCACCAGCACTACATGACCCCGATGTACTACGGCAAGCAGTATTTCATTGCCCACAAGCGAAAGCTGCATCGCCCGGACGCGCCACTGCCGCAGCGCCTGCTGGCGGGGTCGGCGATGCTGACGATGTGGTGGATCGAGCCGAGCGCCAAGTAAGAGAACAAGAACACGCATGGCCGCCTACCTGATCCGACGCCTCCTGCTGATCGTTCCCACGCTGTTCGGCGTGCTGCTGCTCAACTTCGCCATCGTGCAGTTCGTGCCGGGCGGTCCGGCCGAGCAGCTGCTCTCGCAACTCACCAACAAGGAGAACCGCATCTCGGGCGGCCCCACCGGCCGCACGCTCGACGCCAAGCAGGTGGCCGAGATCAAGGCGCTCTACGGCTTCGACAAGCCGGCCCCCGAGCGCTTCTGGCAGATGCTCAAGCAGTTCGCCCGCTTCGACCTGGGCAAGAGCTTCTTCCAGAGCAAGGACGTATGGCAGCTCATCAAGGAGAAGCTGCCGGTGTCGATCAGCCTGGGGCTGTGGACCTTCTTCATCAGCTACCTCATCGCGGTGCCGCTGGGCGTGGCCAAGGCCGTGCGTGCGGGCTCGCGCTTCGACTTCTTCACGACGCTGTTGGTGCTCGTCGGCTACGCCATCCCGGGCTTCGTGCTGGGCGTGGCGCTGCTGGTGATCTTCGGCGGCCAGCTGCAGTGGTTCCCGCTGCGCGGGCTGACCTCGCCGAACTGGGAGTCGCTGAGCTGGGGTGCGCGCATCGTCGACTACCTGTGGCACATCACCTTGCCGGTGACCGCCATGGTGCTGGGCAGCTTCGCGATCACCGCGATGCTCACCAAGAACTCCTTCCTCGAGGAAATCCGCAAGCAGTACGTGCTGACGGCGCGCGCCAAGGGGCTGGCCGAGCGGCAGGTGCTGTGGAAGCACGTGTTCCGCAATGCGCTGATCCCGATCATCACGGGCTTTCCGACGGCGTTCATCGGCGCCTTCTTTTCGGGTGCGCTGCTGATCGAGACGCTGTTCTCGCTCGACGGCATGGGTCTGCTGAGCTACGAGAGCGTGCTGCGGCGCGACTACCCGGTGTTCCTGGGCACGCTCTATCTGTTCACGCTGATCGGGCTGGTGACCAAGCTCATCTCCGATCTTTGCTACGTCTGGGTCGATCCGAGGGTGAAGTTTGACTGAAGCCGCCGCCGTGTCCGTGAGCCCCGGGCGCCGTGCCTGGCGCCGTTTCCGCCGCAACCCGCTGGGGTTCTGGAGCCTGGTCGTCTTCTCGGCGCTGGTGGTGCTGAGCCTGTTCGCGGACGTGCTCTCCACCGACAAGCCGCTGGTGGTGCGCTACGAAGGCCAGACCTACTTCCCCGTGCTGCGCGACTATTCCGAGAAGACCTTCGGCGGCGACTTCGAAACGCCGGCCGACTACCTCGACCCCTTCATCGAGCAGCGCATCACGCAGGGCGACAACTGGGCGCTGTATGCGCCCAACCGCTACGGCCCGGCCACGCTCAACTATTTCGCGAAGCCGCCGAACCCCGCCGCGCCCTCGCACGCGAACCTGCTGGGCACCGACGAACGCGGGCGCGACCTGCTGGCCCAGCTGATCTACGGCTTTCGCGTGAGCGTGCTGTTCGCGCTGGCGCTCACGGTGGTCGGGGTGGTGCTGGGCATCGCGACCGGCGCCGTGCAGGGCTTCTTCGGCGGCAAGATCGACCTGACCTTCCAGCGCCTGATCGAGATCTGGAGCGCGATGCCCGAGCTGTACCTGCTGATCATCTTCAGCGCGATCTTCACGCCGAGCGTGTCGCTGCTCTTGATCCTGCTGAGCCTGTTCGGCTGGATGGGGCTGTCGGACTACGTGCGCGCGGAGTTCCTGCGCAACCGCCAGATGGACTACGTGCGCGCCGCGCGCGCTCTCGGCGTGGGCAACCTGCAGATCATGTGGCGCCACATCCTGCCCAACAGCATGGTGCCGGTCGTCACCTTCTTGCCGTTCCGCATGAGCGCGGCCATCCTCGCGCTGACTTCGCTCGACTTCCTTGGCCTGGGTGTTCCGCCCGGCACGCCGTCTCTCGGCGAACTGCTGAGCCAGGGCAAGGGGAACATCGATGCGTGGTGGATCTCGCTGTCCACCTTCTGCGTGCTGGTCGTCACGCTGATGCTGCTGACCTTCATGGGCGACGCGCTGCGCGATGCGCTCGACCCCCGCAAGGCCGACAAATGATGACGACACGCGACACGACGAAGAACCAGCCCTTGCTCGACGTGAAGGGGCTGCGCGTCGCCTTCGGCGGCAAGCCGGTGGTGCATGGCATCGACCTGCAGATCGCGGCGGGCGAAAAGCTCGCGCTGGTCGGCGAGTCGGGCTCGGGCAAGACCGTCACGGCGCTCTCGCTGCTGCGGCTGGTGCAGAACGCCGACCTTGACGGGGTGGCGACCCTGTCGGGGTCGCAGGCGCAGCGCGGTGCGCGCGACCTGCTGTCGATTCCGGAGCGTGAACTGCGCGGCATCCGCGGCAAGGAGATCGCGATGATCTTCCAGGAGCCGATGACCGCGCTCAATGCGCTGTACACCGTGGGCGACCAGATCGCCGAGGTGCTCGAGCTGCACGAGGGGCTGTCGGCCCGCGCCGCACAGGAGGCCGCCGTGCAGCTGCTGGCCGACACCGGCATTCCCGAACCGGCGCGGCGGGCGAGGTCGTATCCGCACCAGCTCTCGGGCGGGCAGCGCCAGCGCGCCATGATCGCGATGGCCCTGGCCTGCAAGCCGCGCCTGCTGCTGGCGGACGAGCCGACCACGGCGCTCGACGTCACGGTGCGCGCGCAGATCCTCGAGTTGCTGGCCGAGCTGCAGCGCAAGTACGGCATGGCCGTGCTGCTCATCACCCACGACCTGAACCTGGTGCGGCGTTTTGCCGACCGCGTGGCGGTGATGGAGCGCGGCCACATCGTCGAGCACGGCCCGGTGGGCACGGTGTTCGAGGCGCCGCAGCATGCCTACACCCGCAAGCTGATCGACAGCCATCCGGCGCGCGATGTGGCCGAAGCCGCCGCCGATGGCGCGGCGCCGCCGGTGCTGGAGGCCCGGGCGCTGCGCGTGAGCTATCCGGTGTCGCGCCCCGGCTTCGCGGGCTGGTTCCGCAAGGGCGAGTTCGTCGCCGTGCAGGGCGCCGATTTCCGGATCGCACCGGGCGAAACGCTGGGCGTGGTCGGTGAATCGGGCTCGGGCAAGTCGACACTGGCGCTGGCCGCGCTCGGCCTGCTCAAGCACCGGGGCGAACTGCAGGTGACGGGGAAGGGCTGGGCGGTGGACCGCGCCTCCGACCTCGCGCTGCGCCGCACGATGCAGGTGGTGTTCCAGGACCCGTTCTCGTCGCTCTCGCCGCGCATGACGGTGGAGCAGATCGTGGGCGAGGGGCTGCGCGTGCATGCGCCCGAACTCGACGCCGCGGCCCGCCGGGCGCGCGCGCTCACGGCGCTGGCCGACGTGGGGCTGGGCGAGGCGCAGTTTCCCGCGCTGCTCGACCGCTATCCGCACGAGTTCTCGGGCGGGCAACGCCAGCGGCTGGCGATCGCCCGGGCGCTGATCGTCGATCCGCGGCTGCTGGTGCTCGACGAGCCCACCAGCGCGCTCGACGTGACCATCCAGAAGCAGGTGCTCGGCCTGCTGCAGCGGCTGCAGCGCGAGCGGGGGCTGAGCTACCTCCTGATCACGCACGACGTCGAGGTGATCCGCGCCATGGCGCACCAGGTCATCGTGATGAAGGACGGCGCGATCCTCGAATCCGGGCCGGCCCTGCGCGTCCTCGACGCCCCCGAGCATCCCTACACACAGAAGCTGGTGGCTGCGGCGCTGCTGGAATAAAAAAACGGAGACGGGTAGAAATGTCGAATATCGGACACGACCGGCGCGGTGCCTGGCGCGCGGCGCTGGCCTGCATGGTCACGCTGGCGGTGGCCATGGGCCTGGGGCGCTTCGCCTTCACGCCCATGCTGCCCATCATGCTGAGCGAGGGAAAGCTCGAGCTGGCCGGCGGCGGTTTGCTGGCGTCTCTTAATTACCTGGGCTATTTCTTCGGCGCGGTCAGCTGCGCGGCCATCGGCATCAAGGCGCCGAGCATGGTGCGCGGCGGGTTGCTGGCCACGGCGGCCTTGCTGGTCGGCATGGGGCTGCTGCACAGCTTCGTCGGCTGGGGCGTGTTGCGCGCGGCGGCCGGGGTGATGAGCGCCTGGGTTTTCGTGTTTGCCTCGGGCTGGGGGCTGCGCCGGCTGGCCGAGACGAACGCGCCCACGCTGGCCGGCGTGATCTACACCGGGCCGGGCATCGGGATCGCCATGAC
>NZ_JBWKYF010000052.1:0-46311 GCF_059423605.1 Variovorax sp. GW460-12-1-14-LB1 | reverse complement strand
CTTTCTTCACCACCCACAACCAGCGCCCCTGAGGGCACCAGTCGCTTCAAACACCAGAGGTATTCAGCAGCGAAGCCTGCCAGTGTATGTCATTTTGGGTGCCGAAGCCAACACGAGATGAAAAGAATCTTGCAGTGAGACCGCTCCACAGCTTGCCGCGTCTTCAGGCACCGCTTGATCTCACGGCGCTCCCCAGGAGCGACTCCATCCGCCCCCTTATATATAGAGGCGTACGCTCCCCCAACCAGGGCGCCATCGAGCAACTCCCGCAGCGCCCCCATGACAGCAGAGACATTCACCAACCTGCATCGGCTCAGCCCCCAATGAAAAAGGCCCGTCGGACATACGTCCGACGGGCCTTTGAACCAACTCAACTACAGCCGGCCGCTCGGCGCCCGGTTCAGCCTTGTTTAGTAATAGCGCGAGCTGTTCATGCGGCGCATCGCTTCGTACAGCGTGGGCATGCGCACTTCTTGCGAACGACGGTTCATGCGAGCCAGTGCGTCGACCTTGGCGACGGCTTCGACCGACACGACGTCGTCCGACTGCTGGCGCCACACCGCGGCCTGCAGCTCTTGCATGATGCGCGGGTCGCTCTGGGCGGTCGCCAGGAAGCGGGCGTCTGCACGCGCTTGTGCACGGCGCTCAGCAGCTTCGCGCCACAGGGTGGCCAGGCTGCTCTTGCGGACCGAGCCGACGAAGAGCGCGAACAAGGCGATGGCGGCAACGCAGAACACGGTCCATGCGGCGAGCAGTGCGCCTTCGTCCCAGCTGGAGACGATCTTGTCGGCGACCACGAGCACGGCGGCCGCGAGGGCCAGCACGAACAGTGCGATCAGCGGACGGGCGCCATGGGCGCCGGCACGGGCGGCCTGGATCTGGCCGAAGAGAACTTCGGCGCGACGGACGCCGGGATGTTCGGTGGGTTGGTCAACGTGGACAAAGCTGGTCATGATGCATCCCTCCTGGGGATAAGTGGTAATCAGTGGTGGCGAACAAGGCCGATGCCCTGATATTAGGGATTACCCCAGTGTTCCGCCACTTTATCTTTCTGATGTTTATCATTCATATCACTGATGGACGTCAATTTCCGCACATTCGACCTCAACCTGCTGCGCGTCTTCGACGAGGTGATGGCAGAGCGCAACCTCACGCGCGCCGCCCGCAACCTCGCGATCACCCAGCCGGCCGTAAGCAACTCGCTGCGCCGCCTGCGCGAATTGCTGGGCGACGAGCTGGTGCGGCGTTCCGGTGCGGGCGTGGAACCCACGCCGCGCGCGCAAGCCCTCTGGCCGACGGTGCGCGACGCCTTGCGCCAGCTGCAGCACACACTGGCGCCCGGCGAGTTCGATGCCGGCACCGCCGACACGACCTTCCTGCTGGCCATGGCCGACGCCACGGCCGCCGAACTCATGCCGGGGCTGGTGAAGATTGCGGAAGAAGAAGCCCCGGCCATCTCGCTGCGCGTGCTGCCGCTGACCACGCGCGACCCGCGCCGCATGCTGGAGCACGAAGAAGTCGACATGGCGATCGGCTACTTTCCGGCCGTGATCGCGAGCCTGGCGGCGCGCGGGCAATCGGGGGTGGGGGTGCCGTTCGAGACTCAGCGGCTCTACCTGGGCCAGTATGTCTGTGTGATGCGACGCGGCCATCCGCTGGCCAGCGCCCCGCTGACGCTCGACAGCTACTGCACGGCGCGGCACCTGCTGGTGAGTTTTTCGGGGCGGCCGTACGGCTTCATCGACCAGACGCTGGGCGCCATGGGGCGCGAGCGGCGGATCGCGGTGACGGTGAACCAGTTCTTCACCGCCGGGCGCGTGGTCGCGAATTCGGACCTGCTGGCGGTGCTGCCGCGTCACTTCGTGAGCGTGACGGGCATCGAGAATCAGCTGGTGGTGCGGGACCTGCCCTTCGACCAGCCGCCGGTGCACGTGGATGCCATCTGGCACCGGCGCGCCCAACATGGGCATTCGCACGAGTGGCTGCGCACGGCGCTGTTGCGCTCGGCGGCCGCGGCGTTCGCGGGCTCGGTCCACGGGCAGGCGTGACCTGCCCTTGGATCCCGGTGCGCCGCACGGGGCGGCGCGCGTCAGCGAATTACCTGACGACGCTGAGCCAGGCGGAAGCCGCCGCACGCAGCTCCTGCGCGTGGTGCGCACCGCGACCGGCACGGCTGTCGGCGCTTTCCATCAGCGCGGCAGCGTGGCTGGCGGGGGTCTGGCTCGGCGACGAACGGAAGAAACGGGCCACTTGGGCAAGAAGACTGAACATGACGGTGCGCGGCTTGTGGCTGCGACGGGGTTGATTAACGATGGATGTAGATTAAGGGTAATCCCTAGTAAAGCAAGCCCCAGGTTATGCATCTCACGCATAGTGCGATTCACCTAGACTGACCCGACGATGAAGCTGCAACTGCTCTCCGACCTCCACCTGGAATCCCACCCCAACTTTCATGCCGACCCCATCCCGGGCGCCGACCTGCTGGTGCTCGGGGGCGACATCGGCTCCTACCAGGAAGGCTCCCGCCTGGCGGACACCGACTTCGGCCTGGGCCGCTTCTCGCCGCGCAAGGGCTGGCCGACGCCGGTGGTCTACGTGCCGGGCAACCACGAGTACGACAACCTCGACTTCGACGCGACGCATGCGCGCCTGCGGGCGCTGTGCGACGAGCTCGGCATCCTCTGGCTGGAGCGCGAGACGCTGGTCATCGAAGGCATCCGCTTCATCGGCACCACGCTGTGGGCCGATTTCGACGCGCTGGTCGAACCCCGCGACGGCCTCGCCGAGGCGCTCAAGAAGCGCGGCAAGGCGATGCGCGCGGCCGATTTCTACCTCGAGAAAATGGCCGGCACCCGCGACGGCAAGCCCTTCATGGCTGCCGAAATGAGAGAGCAAGCGCTCACCTGCCAGGCCTGGTTGCGCGACGCGCTGGCCCAGCCCTACGACGGCAGGACGGTGGCCATCACCCATTTCGCGCCCAGCCTGGCGAGCGCCGATCCCCGCTACGGGCTCACGCCCGGCACCGCGGGCTTCTGCAATTCGCTCGACGAACTGTTGCCCCATGCGCAGCTGTGGCTGCACGGCCACCTGCATTGCCCGTTCGACTATGTGAAGGACGGTTGCCGCGTGGTCGCCAACCCGCTGGGCTACCGCAGCAACGGCGAGCAAGAGGGCTACCAGCCCCAGCTGCTGATCGAGATCCGCTGACCGGCCGCTTCACCGCTCAGGCGGTGCGCCCCTTGGCCACGAGCCGGATGCCCGGCATGAGCTCGGCCGCGAGTTCGGGCCGCTCCAGCGCGTAGTCGAGGTTCATGCGCGCGATCTCGACATGCTCCTCGCCGAGCGCCTGCGCACGCGAGCCCTGGCCGCGCTCGATGGCCTGCACCATCGCGTGGTGCGTGCGGTGGGCCTGGCGCATCCACTGCTGGCCCTCCTCCATCGACGACTGCATGGGCAGCATCGCGCTGGGCGCGGCGAAGGGCTGGCCGCCGAGCATGTCCATCACGCGCTTGAGCGCCAGGTTGCCGCAGCCTTCGAGGATCAGCCGGTGGAAGCGGTCGTTCATCTCGACGTACGCCGCGTAGTCGTCGATCTCCATGCTGGGCTTGTTGACGGCGCGGTCGCCGTCTTCCAGGCAGTCCTTCAGGTCGCGCAGCAGCTGGCGCGACACGCCGTCTTCCGCCAGCAGGCGGGCGGCAAAGCCCTCGATCACGCCGCGCACGCGGATGGCGTCGGCCACTTCCTGCGAGGTGAAGCGGCGCATCTGGTAGCCGCCGCTGGGCGACTGCTCGATGAGCCCTTCGTGCTCGAGGCTGGCCAGCGCCAGGCGCACCGGCGTGCGCGAGGCCCCGAGCTTCTCGGCCAGCGGGATCTCGGCCAGCCGCTCTCCGGGCACGAATTCGCCCTTGAGGATCAAGTCGCGCAGTTGCACGAGCACGCGGGATTGTTGGGAGTCCATCGGGAGGCGCCAGGGCAACAAGGAGAGGGATGAATGGGCGGATTCTAGGAGACCCGCCCGCCACTGCACGCAGCATAGCCAAACGGGCGCGATTGTTGCATGCACTGCAAACAGAAGTGTGTCAAAAACACACAATCTCCTCAGAGTTAACCCTATATATGGCCATCTCAAGCCCCAAAACAGGGCGAATCGGCCGATGAAAGTTTGACCTTTGTCAAAAATCACCAAGACAATGCATACAACTGCATGCAATGCCTGCAGACCTTCTGACAAAGACCTCTCGATGGAGCCCGCACGATGATCAGCGCCGAGCAAAACGATTTCATCACCCGCGTCGGACCCGGCGCACCCGCCGGCAAGCTGCTGCGCCGCTACTGGCAGCCGGTGGCCCTGGCCGACGAACTGGCGGGCCCGCGCCCGGTCAAGCCCGTGAAGCTCATGGGCCAGGACTTCGTGCTGTTCCGCGACGAGAGCGGCCAGCTCGGCATGCTCGACCGCGACTGCCCGCACCGCGGTGCCGACCTGGCCTTCGGCCGGCTGGAAAACGGCGGCATCCGCTGCGCCTTCCACGGCTGGCTGTTCGACGCCAAGGGCAACTGCCTGGAGACGCCCGCCGAGCCCGCCACCAGCAAGCTGTGCAGCCGCATCAAGCAGTCGGCCTATCCAGTGGTCGAGAAGGCCGGCATCGTCTTCGCGTACATCGGCGAGGGCGAGCCCCCGGCCTTCCCCGACTTCGACTGCTTCGTCGCCCCCGACAGCCACACCTTCGCGTTCAAGGGCCTCTTCGAATGCAACTGGCTGCAGGCGCTCGAGGTGGGCATCGACCCCGCGCACGCCTCGTACCTGCACCGCTTCTTCGAGGACGAGGACACATCGGAAAGCTACGGCAAGCAGTTCCGCGGCGCTTCGGCCGACTCCGACATGCCCATCACCAAGGTGCTGCGCGAGTACGACCGCCCCGACATCAGCGTGGAACCCACCGACTACGGCTTCCGCCTGAAGGCGCTGCGCAAGCTCTCCGAAGACACCACCCACGTGCGCGTGACCAACGTGGTGTTCCCGCAGGCCTTCGTGATCCCGATGAGCGCCGAGATGACCATCTCGCAATGGCACGTGCCCGTGGACGACACGCACTGCTACTGGTATGCCGTGTTCACCAGCTTCACCGGCCCGGTCGACAAAGAGCAGATGCGCGACCAGCGCCTGAAGCTGTACGAGCTGCCCGACTACACCTCGCGCAAGAACAAGCGCAACAACTACGGCTACAGCATCGAGGAACAGCTGACCGAGACCTACACCGGCATGGGCGACGACATCAACGTGCACGACCAGTGGGCGGTGGAGTCGCAAGGCGCCATCCAGGACCGCACGCGCGAACACCTGGGCAGCACCGACAAGGGGATCATTGCCTACCGCCGCGTGCTGGTGAAGGCCATCGAGGCCACGCTCGCCGGCGAAACCGCGCCGATGCTCATCGACGCCGCACAGGCCAGCGCCATGACCGGCCCGCCGTCGATCGACGGCATCGGCAAGGTGGTCGACGAAGCCGCCACCGAGGCCTACTGGCAGGACGCCGACCGCGCGCGCCGCCTGAAGTCCGACTGGGCGTCCGCACGCCTGGCCGCCACGGCCTGAGCACGCCGCCATGAGCAGCACCAACACCTTCGTCGATCGCTTCGGTCTCTGGTCGGCCGACCAGCATGCGCAGGCGCGCGAACTCGTGCGCCGCATCGACAGCGGCGAGGTGGACACCGTCCGCTTCGCCTGGCCCGACCAGCACGGCCTGCTGCGCGGCAAGACCCTGGTCGCGAGCGAGGCGCGCTCGGCCCTGTGGGAGGGCGTGAACCTCACCTCCACCCTGCTGGCCAAGGACACCTCGCACAAGACCGTGTTCCCCGTGTTCACGCAGGGCGGCGGCTTCGCCATCGAGGGCCTGCAGGGCGGCGCCGACTTCACCATCGTGGCCGACCCCGCCACCTTCAAGGTGCTGCCCTGGGCGCCGCGCACCGGCTGGATCCTGTGCGACGCCTACATGGCCGACGGCCGGCCCTGCCCCTTCGCGACGCGGCAGATCCTGCAGCGCGCGGTGACGCAGCTCGACGAACTCGGGCTGGACTTCATCGCCGGCCTCGAGGTCGAGTTCCACGTCTTCAAGCTCGAAGACGCGCGCATGGGCCTGCCCGACTCGGGCCAGCCCGGCGAGCCGCCGCGCGTGTCGCTGCTCTCGCACGGCCACCAGTACCTGACCGAGCTGCGCTACGACCGCGTCGACGGCCTCATGGAGCTGCTGCGCTCGCAGCTCGTGGCGCTCGGCCTGCCGCTGCGCTCGCTGGAGATCGAGTTCGGCCCGAGCCAGTTCGAGCTCACCTTCGGCCCCACGGCCGGCGTGACGCCCGCCGACACCATGGTGCTGCTGCGCAGCGCCATCAAGCAGATCTGCCAGCGCGCCGGGCTGCACGCGACCTTCATGTGCCGCCCGAAGATCCCCAACGTGATGTCCAGCGGCTGGCACCTGCACCAGTCGCTGCGCCGCAAGAGCGACGGCGTGAACGCCTTCATGCCCGAGCCCGGCGAACGCGACCTCAGCGAGATCGGCATGCACTACCTCGGCGGCCTGAAGGCGCACGCCTGCGGCGCCGCGGCACTGGCCAGCCCGACGATCAACGGCTACCGCCGCTACCGCCCCTTCTCGCTCGCGCCCGACCGCGCGATCTGGGCCCGCGACAACCGCGGCGCGATGCTGCGCGTGCTCGGCGGCCCGGGCCAGAACGCCTCGCGCATCGAGAACCGCGTGGGCGAGCCGACGGCCAACCCGTACCTGTACCTCGCGTCGCAGCTGTTCTCGGGGCTGGACGGCATCCGCCACCAGACCGACCCCGGCCCCTCGGCCGATGCGCCGTACGAAACGCCGGCGGAGCAACTGCCGCGATCGCTCGGCGACGCCCTCGCCTGCCTGCGCCGCGACGAGATGCTCAACACGCAGATGGGCAAGACCTTCGTCGACTACCTGTGCCACATCAAGGAAGCGGAGATCGCCCGCTTCAACCTCGAAGTCTCGGAGTGGGAACACCGCGAGTACTTCGACATGTTCTGAACCCTTCAATGCCCACGATCCACTACATCCTCAAGGACGGCACCACGCGCGAGGTCGACGCCAAGGTCGGCGCCAGCGTGATGGAGACCGCCATCCGCGGCAACGTGCGCGGCATCGACGCCGAGTGCGGCGGCTGCTGCTCGTGCGCGACCTGCCACGTCTACGTCGACGACGCGTTCCTCGAACTGCTGCCGCCGCCCGACGACATGGAAAGCGCGCTGCTCGATGCCGTCGCGTCCGAGCGCCGGCCCGGTTCGCGCCTGAGTTGCCAGCTCAGCGTGAGCGCCGCCCTCGATGGCCTCACGGTGCGTGTGCCCGATACACAGGTCTGACCAACGTGTCGGGCATCATCGCCCGCTGCCAAACATCCGGTTACAAGCCAGCGGCGCCCGCGCGGCGCATTCCACTCCCACTGAAAGGCGTTTTTTCATGACGACGACGATGACCAAGCGAACCCTCCTCTCGACCCTGCTGCTCGCCGGCCTCGGCATGGCGGGTGCGGCCCAGGCACAGACCACCGAGCCGCTGCGCATCGGCCTCATCGCGACCTACTCCGGCCCCTACGCCGACTACGGCCGCCAGTTCGACGCCGGCATCGCGCTGTACCTGAAGGAGCACGGCGGCAAGGTGGGCGGTCGTACCGTCGAGATCATCAAGAAGGACACCGCCGGCCCCGCACCCGACGCCGCCAAGCGCATCGCGCAGGAACTCATCGTGCGCGACAAGGTGAACGTGCTCACCGGCCTGGACTTCAGCCCCAACGCGTACGCCGTGGGCGCCATCGCCACGCAGGCCAAGATCCCCACGCTGGTGATGAACGCTGCCTCCTCGGCCATCACCACCAGCTCGCCCTACGTGGCGCGCCTGTCGTTCACCGTGCAACAGGTCACCGACCCGATGGCGCGCTACATGCTCAAGCAGGGCGTGAAGGACGCCTACACCGTGGTCGCCGACTACGCCTCGGGTGTCGATGCCGAGACCGCGTTCAAGAAGGCCTTCACCGCCGGCGGCGGCAAGGTCTCGGGCGAGGTGCGCACGCCGATGAACAACCCCGACTTCTCGGCCTACGTGCAGCGCATCAAGGACGCCAAGCCCCAGGCCGTGTTCTTCTTCTTCCCCTCGGGCGTGATGCCGCCGGCCTTCCTCAAGGTGTGGAAGGAGCGCGGCATGGAGCAGGCCGGCATCAAGCTCTTCGCCACCGGCGAAGCCACCGACGACAGCTACCTGGACGCCACCGGCGACGTGGCGCTGGGCCTGGTCACCAGCCACCACTACTCGTTCGCGCACAACTCGCCGAAGAACCAGAAGTTCGTGAAGGACTTCGCCGCCGACAACGGCGCCAAGCTGCGTCCCAGCTACTTCGCCGTGACCGCCTACGACACCATGGCCGCCATCGACCTGGCGCTGGCCAAGACCAAGGGCGACACCGCCGGCGACAAGTTCATGGACGCGCTCAAGGGCCTGAGCTTCGAGAGCCCGCGCGGCCCGATCGAGATCGATGCGGCCACGCGCGACATCGTGCAGACCGTCTACATCCGCAAGACCGAGCGCGCCAACGGCCAGCTGGTGAACGTGGAGTTCGACAAGTTCGAGCGCGTCAAGGACCCGGCCAAGGAAGCCGCCGCCGCCAAGTAAGCCAACGCCAGCCAGCACGCAGCAGCAAGCAGGAAATTCATGGGCATCGTGATCTTCGATGGAGTGGCCTACGGCATGCTCCTGTTTCTCATCGGCGTGGGCCTGTCCATCACGATGGGACTCATGAATTTCGTCAACCTCGCGCACGGCAGTTTCGCGATGGTGGGCGGCTACGCGGCCAGCGTGCTCATGAACCAGTGGGGCCTGGGCTTCGGGCTCTCGCTGGCGGCGGCCTTCGTGGCGGCGGCCGTGGTGGGCGCGGTGCTGGAGTTCGTGTTCTACCGGCGGCTGTACCGCGCGCACCCGCTGGACCAGGTGCTGCTGTCGATCGGCGTGGTGTTCGTCTCGATCGCCGCGTTCACCTACTTCTTCGGCCCGACGATGCAGCCCTTCACGCTGCCCAAGGCGCTCGAGGGCCAGGTGTCGTTGCTGGGCCTCGAAGTGGGCCGCTACCGCCTGTTCCTGATCGGCTGCGGCGTGGCCGTGCTGGTCGCGCTGCTGCTGGGTTTGGGCAAGACGCGCTACGGCGCGATGGTGCGCGCCGCGGTCGACAACCAGCGCGTGGCGGGCGGCACGGGCATCCACGTGCAGCGCCTGTTCTTCCTGACCTTCTCGCTGGGCTGCGGCCTGGCGGGCCTGGGCGGCGCGCTGAGCCTGGGCATGCTGGGGCTGGAGCCGTCGTTCCCGCTCAAGTACCTCGTCTACTTTTTGATGGTGGTGTGCGTGGGCGGTGCGGGCACCGTCACCGGCCCGTTCATCGCGGCGCTGCTGGTCGGCATCGTCGACGTGGCGGGCAAGTACTACCTGCCTGAAACGGGCGCCTTTCTCATCTACGTGTTCATGATCGTCATGCTGCTGGTGCGCCCGAACGGCATCGTCGCCAAGAAGGGGCTCGCATGAAGCCGCTGAGCCTCTCCCCTGCGCAACTGCGCGTGGCCGAAATCGCCTTCTGGCTCGCGCTCGCCTCGAGCTTCTTCCTGTTGCCCGACAAGCTCACGCTGATGAGCCAGATCATGATCTTCGGGCTCTTCGCCGTGTCGCTGGACATGGCGCTGGGCTACGCGGGCATCCTCACCGTGGGCCACGCGGCCTTCTTCGGCGCGGGCGCCTATGCGGCCGGCCTGCTCGCCAAGTACGGCTGGAGCGAGCCCTTCACCGGCCTGGCGTTCGCGCTCGCCGTGTGCGGCCTGCTGGGCTACGTGCTGAGCTACCTCGTGGTGCGCGGCGCCGACCTCACGCGGCTGATGATCACCATCGGCGTGTGCGTGCTGCTGTTCGAGCTGGCCAACCGGCTCTCGGGCATCACGGGCGGCACCGACGGCCTGCAGGGCGTGGTGATCGCGCCCGTGCTCGGCCTGTTCGACTTCGACCTCTACGGCAAGACCGCGTTCGGCTATGCCTTCGGCGTGGTGCTTGCGATGTTCCTGCTCGTGCGGCTGGTGCTGCGCTCGCCCTTCGGCCTGGCGCTGCGCGGCATCCACGACAGCCGCAAGCGCATGACGGCCATCGGCTCGCCGGTGGAAGCGCGCCTGCGCATGGCCTACGCGATGTCGGCCGCCGTGGCCGGCGTGGCGGGCGCGCTGCTGGCGCAGACCACGCAGTTCGTGGGCATCGAGTCGATCAGCTTCAACCGTTCGGCCGAAGTGCTGATCATCCTCGTGCTCGGCGGCACCGGGCGGCTGTACGGCGGCCTCATCGGCGCCATCGTCTACATGCTGGTGCACGACTGGTTCGCCGACATGAACCCGCAGTACTGGATGTTCTGGCTCGGCATTTTCCTGATCGCGGCCGTCATGCTCGGGCGCGGCGGGATCATGGGCGCGCTCTCGCGCGTGGTGCGCACGGGGAAGACGCGATGAGCTCGACCACCACCACGCACGCCCTGCGCACGCAGAACCTGGGCATCCGCTTCGGCGCCTTCCAGGCCGTGAGCGACGTCAACCTGTCGCTCGAGCCCGGTGCGCGGCAGGCGCTGATCGGCCCCAACGGCGCCGGCAAGACCACGCTCATCAACCTGCTCACGGGCGTGTTCAAGCCCACCAGCGGATCGATCCGCCTGGGCGAGCGCGACATCACGCGCCTGCCCGGCGACAAGCGCGCCCGCATGGGGCTGGCGCGCACCTTCCAGATCAACACGCTGTTTCCCAGCCTCACGCCGCTGCTGTCGGTGGTGCTGGCCATCTGCGAGCGCGAAGGCCTGGGCGCCACCTGGTGGCGGCCGCTCAAGGGCTGCACCGCCGTGTTCGACGAGGCGCATGCGCTGCTGGCCACGCTGAAGCTCGACGCGCTGGCCGACGTGCCCGTGGCCGAGCTGGCCTACGGCAAGCAGCGGCTGCTCGAGATCGCGCTGGCGCTCGCCGCCAAGCCCCGCATCCTGCTGCTCGACGAGCCCGCGGCCGGCGTGCCGGAGGACGAGAGCGGCGAACTCTTCGAAGCCATCGCGGCGCTGCCGGCCGACATCAGCGTGCTCTTCATCGAACACGACATGAAGCTCGTGTTCCGCTTTGCGCGCCGCATCTCGGTGCTGGTGGGCGGACGCATCCTCACCGAAGGCACGCCCGCCGAGATCGGCGCCGACCCGCGCGTGCGCGAGGTCTACCTGGGAAGCTCGCACCACCATGGCTGAATCCGCCGCACTGGCCTTCGACCGCGTCACCGCCGGCTACGGCAACGCCGTGGTCCTCGATCGTCTCGACTTCTCGCTGCGGCCCGGCGAAAGCTTGGCCATCCTCGGGCGCAACGGCGTGGGCAAGACCACGCTGCTCGAAACACTGATGGGCAACACCCGCGTGATGCAGGGTGCGATCCGCTGGCAGGGCGCCGACATCACGCGCTGGCCCGCGCACCAGCGCGTGCGCGCCGGGCTGGGCTGGGTGCCGCAGGAGCGCGAGGTGTTCCCCTCGCTCACGGTGGAAGAAAACCTCACGGTGATCGCCCGTCCCGGCAGCTGGACCTTGCAACGCGTCTACGAGTTCTTTCCGCGCCTGCGCGAGCGGCGCGGCAACTACGGCAACCAGCTCTCGGGCGGCGAGCAGCAGATGCTGGCCATCGGCCGCGCGCTCATGACCAACCCGAAGCTGCTGCTGCTCGATGAGCCGATGGAAGGCCTCGCGCCGATCATCGTGGAAGAGCTGGCGGCGGCGATCCGGCGCCTGTGCGAATCGGAAGGCCTGGCCTCGATCGTGGTGGAGCAGCATCCGGTGCTGGCCCTGGACATGACGCACCAGGCGATCGTGCTGGAGCGCGGCACCGTCGTGCACGCCGGCCCGAGCGCGGCGCTGGCGGCCGACAAGGAGCTGCTCGAAGGCTTGCTGGGCGTCGGCATCGCCGAGGCGCCAGCCGGCTGAGCCGTCAGGCCAGGCCGATCCGCCGGGCCCGCACGAAGAAACGCCACGACGCCAGCCCCCCGGCGATCAGGCTCACGCCCCACGACAGCCACACGCAGGTGTACAGGATGAAGGCCAGGCCGACGTCCACCACGGGCGCCAGGAAGGTCGTGTCCTTGCCGAACAGCACGTGGGTGCCCAGGCCCCACCACACGAAGTACGGCAGCGCGGCCAGGCACAGGCCGTAGACGAGGCTGGCCGCCAGCGGACCGAGGTGCTCGCGCAGCACGGCCCAGCGCACGAGGAAGAACAGGGCCAGGTCCAGCAGCACCAGGGCCAGCAGGCCGAGGCCCAGGATGAGTTCGAGGGTCATGGCCGCACTGTAAGCACGCCGGCCCGCCACAGGGCCGCGCGTGCGCCGGCGTACTGGCAGGCGCTACCGTGCGCCGCAGCGCGCGGTACGCCTCGACCGCATCAGCTCAGCATCTGCCCGCGGCTGCCGATCACGGCCACGTCCACGAACTGGCCGCCTTCGCGGTTGGAGCGGCCGTAGTTGATCTTCACGCCGCCCAGGTCGAAGTTCTCGATGCTCGCCATGCCGCCGAGCACGGCGGCGCGCGTCGGCGCGGGGCCGGCGCGGCGCAGGCCCTCGGCCAGCACGGCGGCGTTCATGTAGCCCTCCAGGCTGGTGAGCGAGAAGTCCTTGGTGCCGTTGGCCACCATGTCGGCCTGGTAGCGGCGCACGATCTCGAACTTGGTCGAGTACGGCGACGGCACCACGATCACGAAGCCCAGGCCGCGCGCCAGGTCGCCCATGGCCGACAGCGCGCTGGCCGTGATCGACAGCCCGTAGGCCGAGCTGCTGTTGCCCGCGCCGCGCAGCGCCTTCAAAAACACCGGCGCCGTGCCGGCCAGGCCGACCACCACCACCTGCGGCTTGGCCTTGGCGATGGCCTCGGCGGCCGGGCCCACTTCCATGCTCGTGGTGTTGGGCGTGGTGGCGATCACCGCCGGCTCCAGCTTGGCCTTGGCCAGCGCGTTCTTGAACGCCGCCAGCACCGACTGGCCCAGCGGGTCGTTCGAATGCACGAGGCCGATGCGGGTCTGGCCCAGCACGGCGGCCGTGCTCACCAGCTTGTCGACCTCCTGGTCGTAGTTGGCGCGCACCCAGAAGGTGTTGGGCGAGGTCTTCTTGCGCAGCGCGATGGTGCCGGTGATCGGGCCGACCACGGCCATGCCGGGCACCGCATCCATCACCTCGGCGGTCTGGCGCGTGCCCAGCGGGTGCACCAGCGCGAGCACCGAGCTGTCCTTTTCGAAAGCCAGCGCGTTGGCCTTGGCCACCTCGGGCTTGAAGGTGTCGTCGGCCATCACGAGCTCGACCTTGCTGCCGTGGATGCCGCCGGCCTTGTTCAGCGCGTTGAAGAACGCGCTGGAGCCCTGGTACAGCCCCTGGCCGTTGGCCTTTTCGACGCTGCTGTTGTCGAAGGTCGTCCCGATGCGGATCGCACGGTTCTGCGCGAACGCCGGAAATCCCAGCCCGACGCCGGCCGCGGCGGCCGTCGTGGCGGCCAGCCCGGAAAGAGCGCGGCGGCGGCTGGTGGAAAGCGGCGCGGTCGACTCGCGCGGCACGGGGACGGTCATGATCAAAGCCTCCAATAGTCGGTGACAAAAGTTCACATTTCAAACAGAAATGTAACGCACCTCACTGGATCGGTCATGACAAACCCTAGAGCAGCTCCTCGCCCACGATGGGTAAAAGCAACCAGTTCTTGAAGCGCAGCCAGAGGAATTCCCCCGGTTCGTCCTCGTGCACGATGTCGCCGCCGGCGTCGTCGTATTCGAGCCACTGCACACGCCGCCCGCCCGGCGCGAGCCGCAGCCGGTAGCCCAGGTTGACGCGCTCGCCGTTCATGAGCTTGTCGTAGTCCTGCACCAGCCGCGGGCTGTCGATCACCAGGCCCATCTCGGTGTTGACGGCGGCCGAGCGGTGGTCGAGGTTCATCGAGCCGACGAAGAAGCGCTCGTCGTCCACGATGGCCAGCTTGGCGTGCAGCCGGCTGATGGACTTGCCGAAGTCGCCGAAGCGCCCCGAACGCCCGGTGAGCGTGGGCGCGATCTCGTAGATGGTGACGCCGATCTTCAGCATGTCGGCGCGGTAGCGCTCGTAGCCCGCGTAGGCCAGCGGCTCGTCGGTGGCGCCCAGCGAGTTGGTGACCACCGTGATGCGGCCGCCGCGCTCGATGGTCGCCTTCATCATCGCCATGCCGCGCGCGCCCGGAATGAAGTACGGCGAGCCGATCTTCACTTCGTGCTTCGCCGCCTGGATCACGCCGAGCGCGCCCTCGGTCACGCTGCCGCCGTAGGCCGCCTCGGCCTTGCGCGTGATCTTGTCGGGGTCATCCACGAACAGCGTGGCCGGGGCCCAGTAGCGGTCGATGCGACCGGTGGTGAGCTGCTCGCCGAGCGGCGACTTGTTCAGGATGTCGCGCTGGCGCATGGGCACGTCGGGCACGGCCGCGCGCGCCAAGGTGTCGAAGCGCCGCTGGGCTTCTTCCACCGGCACGCGCCGCGGTGCGATGCGTTCGATGGGCCAGGCGTGCTCGCTGTTCCAGTAGCGGTCGAAGCCCTCGGACATGCGCCGCACGATCGGCCCGCTGGAGAGCACGTCCATGTCGATGAAGTTCGCCGCCGTGCTGCGCATGAAGTACTCGTTGGCGATGTTGCGCCCGCCCGAGACCGCGAAGCTGTTGTCGGCCACCAGCAGCTTGTTGTGCATGCGGTGGTTGATGCGCCCGAAGTCGCCCAGCGAGAACAGCAGCCGCGCGGCCAGCGAGCCGGCGCGCGAAGGCAGCGGGTTGAACAGCCGCACCTCGATGTTCGGGAACGCCGAAAGGCTGCTGAACACCTCGTCCTCGCCTGCCGTGTACAGGTCGTCCACCAGCAGCCGCACGCGCACGCCGCGCGCGGCGGCCTCGCGCAGTTCCTTGAGGAACAGCAGGCCGACGTCGTCGTTGCTGATCAGGTAGTACTGCACGTCGAGCGACTTCTCGGCGTGCCGCGCCAGCGAGATGCGCGCGTCGAACGCAAATGCCGCCTCGGGCAGCAGCCGGAAGCCCGACAGCGGCACCGCCGCGCTGCCCTGCGGCGCATCCTTGGCGGCCAGCCGGCCCAGGTCGGTGTCGGCCACGTCGGTGATCGCGTTCGTGAGCACCGGGTGCGGCTGCGGCGGCGGCAGGCTGGCGCAGCCCGCGAGCCAGGCGAGGGCCAGCCCGCTCGACACCAGGGCGACGAAGCGACGAAGGCGGAACAGGGCGGCGGCCATGGGTCGCACTGTAGCGCCGCAGAGCCCGACCGGGGCGGCATGCCGCCCTATGATCAACGGCACACACGGCAGCCAACGAAAAGAAGGAAAAAACGCGTGCTCAATGGGTTGTGGCTGGGGTTCTTCGGGATGGCGGCGCTCGCAGCGCTGGGACGGTGGCTCGTCGGCGGCGACCCGACCGTGTTCGCGGCACTGGTCGAAAGCCTGTTCGCGATGGCGCGGCTGGCCGTCGAGGTGATGGTGCTGCTGTTCGGCACGCTCACGCTGTGGCTGGGCTTCCTGCGCATCGCCGAAACCGCCGGCCTCGTCGGCTGGCTGGCGCGCCTGCTCGGGCCGCTGTTCCGGCGGCTGATGCCGGGCGTGCCGGCGGGGCACCCGGCGCTGGGGCTCATCACGATGAACTTCGCGGCCAACGCGCTGGGGCTGGACAACGCCGCCACGCCGATCGGCCTGAAGGCCATGCGCGAACTGCAGCGCCTGAACCCCGACCCCGTGACGGCCACCAACGCACAGATCCTGTTCCTGGTGCTCAACGCCTCGTCACTGACCTTGCTTCCCGTCACCATCTTCATGTACCGGGCGCAGCAGGGCGCCAGCGACCCGACGCTGGTGTTCCTGCCGATCCTGCTGGCCACGAGCGCCTCGACGCTGGTGGGCCTGCTGTCGGTGGCTGTGGTGCAGCGCCTGCGGCTGTGGGACCCGGTGGTGCTGGCCTACCTGGTGCCGGGCGCGCTGCTGCTGGGCGGCTTCATGGCGCTTTTGGGCACGCTGTCGGCGGCGGCCATCGCCTCGCTGTCGTCGCTGCTGGGCAACCTCACGCTGTTCGGCGTGATCATCGTGTTCCTGGCGGCCGGCGCGATCCGGCGCGTCAAGGTCTACGAGGCCTTTGTCGAAGGCGCGAAGGAAGGCTTCGACATCGCGAAGCACCTGCTGCCCTACCTCGTCGCGATGCTGTGCGCGGTGGGCGTGCTGCGCGCCTCGGGCGCGCTCGACTTCGCGCTCGACGGCCTGCGCTGGCTGGTGCAGGCGGGCGGCTGGGACGCGCGCTTCGTCGACGCCATGCCCACGGCGCTCGTCAAACCCTTCTCGGGCAGCGCGGCGCGCGCGATGCTCATCGAGACCATGAAGACCCAGGGCGTCGACAGCTTCCCCGCGCTGGTGGCCGCCACCATCCAGGGCAGCACCGAGACCACGTTCTACGTGCTGGCGGTGTACTTCGGCGCGGTGGGCATCCAGCGCGCCCGGCACACCGTGGCCTGTGCCTTGCTGGCGGAGCTGGCAGGGGTGGTGGCTGCGATCGCTGTCTGCTACTGGTTCTTCGGCTGAGCCCGCTTACTTGCGGGGCTCGACCACCGGAAACATCAGGTCGAAGTTGTCGAGCATCCCGAACAGCTCGCCCAGCTTCGCCCGGTTGCCGTCGATCTTCACGAGCCCCGACTGCACCGCTTCCGGAAAGGTCGTCTGCTTCAGGGTGATCGCGTCGAGCGTTGCCCGGCTCAATGTGACCGTGGCATCCGCACCCGCCGCCTGCTGGTTCTTCACGTGCGTGAGCGCCGAGTTCTCCAGCGTCAGCACGAACTTCTGGTTCGAATCGGTGAAGTTCCAGTTGACCACCATCGTCTTGCCCTCGGCCTTGGCCGCGTCGAGCCGTACGCCGAGGAAGTCGAAGAAGAGCTCGTTGCTCACCGCCTTCAGCGTGTCGCCGTTCGCGCTGCTGCCGCCCGGGATCTTCGGCACGCCGTTGCGCAGTTCCATTGCGCCCACCAGGTAGGCGCTGCGCCAGGTGCCGGCCTCCGACTGGTAGCCCAGCTGTTCGAGCGCGTCGGCGCCGAGTTCGCGTGCCGCGCGGTTCGCCGGGTCGGCGTACACCACCTGGCTCATCGCGCTGGCCACCCAGCGGTACTCGCCCTTCTTGAAGTCTTCGCGGGCGCGCGCCACCACCGCGTCGGCGCCGCCCATGTACTCGACCGTCTTCTTCGCCTGCGCCACCGGCGGCAGCGGGTTCAGGTTGGCCGGGTTGGCGTCGTACCAGCCCAGGTACTTCTGGTAGACCGCCTTCGCGTTGTGGCGCAGCGTGCCGTAGTAGCCGCGCGTGGACCACTCCTGCTCCAGGCTCGCGGGCATGCGCAGCGTCTCGGCGATCTCGGACGCCGTGTAGCCGTGGTTCAGCAGGCGCAGCGACTGGTCGTTGATGAACTTGTACATGTCGCGCTGCTTCTTCAGCAGGTCGACGATGCGTTCGCGCCCCGTGGTGGGCCAGTGGTGCTGCGCGATGAGCACGTCGGCCTTGTCGCCGAAGGCCACGCGGGCCTCGTCGATGTATTTGGCCCACAGGTTACCGTCGCGCACCTCGGCGCCGCGGATCGTGTACAGGTTGTGCATGTTGTGCGTCACGTCCTCGGCCATGTTGAGCACGCGGAACTGCGGCAGGTACATGAGCATCTCGGACGGCGCCTCCGAGCCCGGCACCAGCTGGAACACGATCTGCACGCCGTCGATGGTGCGCTCCTCGGTGGTCTTCTCGACGGTCGAGGTGGGCGCGATCAGCGTCACGCTGCCGCGCGCCAGCGCCTTGCCCAGGCCCGTGTCGACCTGCCCGCGCGCGCCCGGCGGCAGCAGTGTGCCGAACTGGTACTGCGAGCGGCGGTTCATCGCGTTGCCCGCCAGGATGTTCTCGGCCACCGCCGATTCCATGAAGCCCGAGGGCGCGATCACCTGCACCTTGCCCGCGGCCACGTCGGCCTCGCTGACCACGCCCTTCACGCCGCCGAAGTGGTCGGCATGGCCGTGCGTGTAGATCACCGTGCCGACCGGCTTCTTCGGGCGGTGCTGGTAGTACAGCTCGAGCGCGGCGCGCGCGGTCTCGGCGGCCAGCAGCGGGTCGATCACGATCAGCGAGGTGTCGCCTTCGACGATGGTGACGTTCGCCAGGTCGAAGCCGCGCACCTGGTAGACGCGGTCGGTCACCTTGAACAGCCCGTGGATCGCATTGAGCTGCGCCTGCCGCCACAGGCTCGGGTTGACCGTGTCGGCCGCCTCGTTCGCCTTCAGGAAGTCGTAGGGCTTCATGTTCCAGACCGGGCGCGGGCCGCTGCCGGTCACCAGCGCGTCGGGCACGGTGCCGATGAAGCCACGCATCGCGTCCTCGAAATCCTGCTTGTTGGCAAACGGCAGCGCCTTCGCCATGTCGGCGTTGGCCTTCAGCGTGACGGGCTCGGCCGCCTTGGGCGCCACCACCGGCTGCGCCGTGGCGGTGAAGGCGCAGGCCCAGGCGACGAGGGCCAGGGAGAAACGGGTAGGCGCGAAGGGAGCAACAGAAGCAATGCGGGTCATCGATGTCTCGGAGTTGGGGTCTGTCGGACGACGGGGGCACGGGAAGGCAGCGGCCGATTTTCGGAAGCGCCCAACCCCTTGGCAAATGCAAAATGTGCGCTTGCTTTTAAACCAAAACGCAAAATGCAGCTGCGCCACCTCCAGCACCTGATCGCCCTCGCCGAGCAAGGCAGCTTCGGGCGTGCCGCGCAGGCCGTGCACCTGTCGCAGCCCGCGCTCTCGCGCAGCATCGACGCGCTGGAGCAGGCGCTGAAGGCCCGCCTGGTCGACCGCGCCTACGGCACCGTGCGCTTCACGCAGGCCGGCGAGCTGGTGCTGGCGCGGGCCCGCGAGCTGGTCGCCGACGCGCGGCAGATCCAGCGCGAGGTGCAGCAGCTCGAAGGCCTCACGCTCGGCAGCCTCAACGTCGGCCTGGGCCCCTTCGCGGCCGGCCTGCTGGGGCGCGCGGCGCTGTCCCTCATGACGCAGCGCCACCCGCAGCTGCTGATGCGCATGGAGGTGGCCGACACCCCCACCCTCAGCGAGCGCCTGCACCGGCGCCAGATCGACCTGTTCATCGCCGACACCCGCGACCTGAAGAAGCAGCCCGGCCTGAAGCTGGCGCGGCTGCCCAACGTGCCGGTGTCCTTCTTCGTGCGGCCCCGGCATCCGCTGCTCAGGCAGCCGGCGCCGGTCACGCTCGAGCAGCTCATGGACTACCCGGTGGCCGGCCCCAACCTGCCGGCCGAGGTGGCCGCGCATTTCGACCGGCAGATCCGCCGCACCGACCGCGGCGTGTTCAACGTGACCTGCGACGACGCCGACACGCTGCGGCACCTCGCGCTCACGGCCCACGCGGTGATCCTCGCGCCCCACGCGCCCGGCCTCGCGCCCGAGACCGCCGCGCTCGCGCCGCTGGCCGTGGCGGGCCTGTCGCGCATGCGCACCCACTACAGCCTGGTGACGCTGGCGGGCCGCACGCCCTCGGCGGCCGCCACGGTCTATACCCGGCTGGTGACCGAGTTGCTCGGGCCGGTTCAGCAGCCCGCCAGAGCCTGAGCCAAAATGGCCCCTTCTCCGCCGTTCACCGCCTTGCCGTCCGTTCTCCCGTGACCACCTCCCGCCGGGCCCAGCCCCCCACCTTCTCGCCCGGCGAATTCCGCAAGGCACTCGGCATGTTCGCCACCGGCGTGACCATCGTCACCGCGCGCGCGGCCGACGGCAGCCTGGTCGGCTTGACGGCCAACTCGTTCAACTCGGTGTCGCTGGCGCCGCCGCTGGTGCTGTGGAGCCTGGCGCGCGCGGCGGCGTCGATGTCGGCACTGCGCGCCGGCTCGCACTACGCGGTCAACATCCTGGCCGCCAACCAGAAGGCGCTGGCGGAGCGCTTCGCCACCAAGAACATCGACCGCTGGGCCGACGTGGCCTACACCGAAGGCCTGGGCGGTGCGCCGGTGTTGCAGGGCGCGGCGGCCAGCTTCGAGTGCTTCAACCGCAGCCGCTACGACGAAGGCGACCACGTGATCTTCGTGGGCGAGGTGGAGCGCTGCACGCACGACCCCGACGCCTCGCCGCTGCTGTTCCACGGCGGGCGCTTCTACACCGAGCACCCGTTGTGAAGCACCCCGCGCTACTGGCCGTCCTGCTGCTCGCCGCGCGGATCGCCACGGCGCAGGGCACCACTGAGCCATCGCCGCTGCGGCAGAACTGGTTCGACGACCCCTTCTTCCAGGTCGCCGCGGGCCTGCCGGCCTGCCCCATGCCGCAAGGCCCCTACTACACCGCCGAGGAGCGCCGCGCGCAGACCCATTCGCGGCTGGAGCGAGGCACCAGCTGCTGGCTCGCCGGCAAGTGCACCGACAGCAACGCCTACCGCTACGACAAGCCGCTCGCGCCGAAGGTGCGTGCCGCGCTGCTCGCGGTGCCCGGCGTGCGCCGCAGCAGCGTGTGGGTCACGGTGCAGCGCCGCTGGGTCTACCTGCAGGGCTGCGTGCCCGACGCGGCCCTGGCCCGCAAGCTCGAACGCGCGGCGCGCACCGTGGCCGACATCGAGACCGTGGTGCCCGACCTGATGGTGGGCACGCGCGGCAAGCCGCCCTACCCGCTGGCCGGGCACTGAGCGCTGGCGCACGGCTTTCGCGCCGGCGCGCTACGATCATCGGATGAATTCGGCGGCCCTTCCGCCGCCCGTGCCGCCACCGACTGACCGCGAATGATCCAGCGCAAGACCCACCTCGACTCCCTGGCCATCGGCCTGCTCATCGTCTGCTGCGCGTTCTGGGGCCTGCAGCAGATCCTCATCAAGACCACCGTGACCGAGGTGCCGCCGCTGTGGCAGGCCACGGTGCGCATGGTCGGCGCGGTGGCGCTGCTGTGGCTGTGGTGCGCGGTGCGGCGCGTGCCGCTGTTCGAGCGCGACGGCACGCTGTGGCCCGGGCTGCTGGCCGGCCTGCTGTTCGCGGGCGAGTTCGCCGGCATCTACCTGGGCCTGCAGCACACCAGCGCCTCGCGGCTCACGGTGTTCCTCTACACGGCCCCGTTCTGGGTCTCGCTGCTGCTGCCGCGCTGGGTGCCGGCCGAGCGGCTGCGCGGCTTCCAGTGGCTGGGCCTGTTCATCGCCTTCGCGGGCGTGGTGCTGGCCTTCAGCGAGGGCTTCGGCCACATGAGCTCGTCGCAGCTCATCGGCGACGGCATGGCGTTGGCGGCCGGCATGCTCTGGGGCCTGACCACGCTCACGCTGCGCACCACGCGCCTGGCCACAGCCAGCGCCGAGAAGACGCTGTTCTACCAAGTCGCAGTGACCGCCGCCGTGTGCCCCCTGCTGTCGATCGCGCTGGGCGAGACCTGGGGCTTCTCGTACTCCGCCTGGGCCTGGACTTCCATCGGCCTGCAGACGGTGGTCGGCGCCTTCGCCAGCTACCTCACCTGGATGTGGCTGCTGCGGCACTACCCGGCCACGCAGATGTCGTCCTTCACCTTTCTCACGCCGCTGTTCGCGCTGATCTTCGGCGTGGCGCTGCTGAAGGAGCCGCTCACGCTGCAGCTGGTGGTGGCGCTGATCGGCGTGGCGCTGGGCATCGTGCTGGTGAACCGGCGGCCTGCGGTACAACGCCCGGCATGAGCAAGACACTCCACCGGTTCCAGCCCGTCCTCGACGAGATCGTCGCCACCCTGCGCCTGCAGCTCGGCCGGGGCGGCACCGTGGCCAGCTACATCCCGGCGCTGGCGCGCGTCGATGCGCGGCAGTTCGGCATCGCGCTGCGCACCTGCGACGGCGAGGAAGCCGGCGCGGGCGACTTCGAGACGCCCTTCTCCATTCAAAGCGTGTCCAAGCTCTTCACGCTCACGCTCGCCATGCAGCGCATGGGCGACGCGCTGTGGGAGCGCATCGGGCGCGAGCCCTCGGGCAACCCCTTCAACTCGCTGGTGCAGCTGGAGAACGAGCAAGGCAAGCCGCGCAACCCCTTCATCAATGCCGGCGCCATCGCGGTGGCCGACCGGCTCGTGAGCCAGGCCAAGACCAGGGGCGGCAGCGCCAAGGCCGACATCCTCGCGCTCATGACCAGCCTGTGCGGCGAGCGCATCGACTTCGACGGCGAGGTGGCGCAGTCGGAGGCCGACACGGGCTTTCGCAACGTCGCGCTGGCCAATTTCATGAAGAGCTTCGGCAAGATCGACAACGACGTGGCCGAGGTGCTCGACACCTATTTCCACCAGTGCGCGCTGCGCATGAGCTGCCGCCAGCTCGCGCGCGCCGCCGCCTTCCTGTGCCGCGACGGCGCGCACCCGATCGCCGGCGAGCCCGAGGTCACGGGCGAGCGGCAGACGCGCCGCATCAACTCGCTCATGCTCACCTGCGGCACCTACGACGCGGCCGGCGACGTGGCCTTTTCGATCGGCCTGCCCTGCAAGAGCGGCGTGGGCGGCGGCATCGTCGCCGTGGTGCCCGACCAGCTCACGCTGTGCGTGTGGTCGCCAGCGCTCGATGCCACCGGCAACTCGCTGCTGGGCATGAAGGCGCTGGAGCTGTTCGTGGCGCGCACCGGGCTATCGGTGTTCTGACGCCCGCTCAGGCCGCGACGGCCACCGGCGCCACGGGCAGGCAGCCCATGCCGTCGAGCGCGGCCTCCACGGCGTCTTCGAGGGGCGTGTGCGGCTCGCGGCCCAGGAAGGCCACCAGCTTCGCGTTGTCCATGCCCACGGGCGTGCGCCACAGGTAACGCATCTCGCGCAGTTCGCGAAAAGTGACGACGAAGGGCGAGGCCAGCGCCAGCAGCCACCAGGGAAAGGCCGACACGCGCACCTGGGCGCCCGTGCGCCGGGCCACCACCTTGCGGATAGCGTCGCTCATGCGCGTGCCGTCGGCGTCCCAGTGGCCGGCCATGTGAAAGCGCGCAAAGGGCGCGAGCCGGTCGCGCCGTGCCAGCAGCTCGACCATGGTGCGGGCCACGTCCGGCAGGTACGACCACTGGTGGCCGACACCGGGGTCGCCGGGGCGGCTGACGGCCCTGACCGGCTGCCCCGCCTTCACCAGCCCCTGCGAGAACCAGTTGTTGCCGGCCCTCGGGCCGAAGAAGTCACCGGCGCGCACGATCAGCACGCGCGCGCCCTCGCGGCTGGCTTCTTCGAGGCGCCTTTCCATCTCGACGCGGATCGCACCCTTGGCGGTGAGCGGGCGCTGCGGCGAGTCTTCGGCCAGCAGCGGGAAGGCATCGGGGCCGAAGTTGTAGACCGTGCCGGGTAGCACGACGGTCGCGCCCTCGGCCTTCGCGGCGGCCAGGGTGCTGTCGAGCATCGGCAGCACCAGCTCCGACCAGCCGCGGTAGCCCGGCGGGTTGACCGCATGCACGATGACCGAACAGCCCTTCGCGGCCCGCCGCACGGCCTGCGCGTCCATCGCGTCGCCGGCCAGCCAGGTGATGCCCTCGCGCTTTCCTTCGACCGCGCCGCGCTTCAGGGCGCGCACCTCCCAGCCCGCATCGCACAGCTGGCGGGCCACCTCGCCGCCGATGCCGCCCGTGGCGCCGAGCACCAGAACCGTGTTGTCGTTGCGTGCCATGAAATGCTCCTGAACAGTGATCGATGGACGAATTCTGGGCAGGATGGGGTTCGAATGGAATTGCCGAACATGCACCACCGGCCATACATTTCCGTATGACCTGGAACATCAGCTGGGAGCTGTACCGCTCCTTCCTCGGCGTGCTGCGCGAGGGTTCGCTCTCGGGCGCGGCGCGCGCGCTCGGCATCACGCAACCCACCGTCGGGCGCCACGTGGCGGCGCTCGAAGAAGCGCTCGGCGTGGTGCTCTTCACCCGCTCGCAGGTCGGCCTGCTGCCCACCGAGGTGGCACTGGCGCTGCGCACGCACGCCGAGGCCATGGAAAGCACCGCTGCTTCGCTGCAGCGCGCGGCCAGCAGCCAGGGCGACGGCGTGCGCGGCGTGGTGCGGGTGTCGGTCAGCGAGGTGGTCGCGGTGGAGGTGCTGCCGCCCGTCGTGGCGCGGCTGCGCGAGGCGCACCCGGCGCTGAAGGTCGAGCTGGTGTCGACCAACCGCGTGCAAGACCTGCTGCGCCGCGAGGCCGACATCGCCGTGCGCATGGTGCGGCCCCGGCAGGCGCAGCTGGTGGCACGCCGCATCGGCCACATCGAGCTGGGCTTCCATGCGCACACGAGCTACCTCGCGCGCCACGGCACGCCGCGCACGCCCGACGACCTGGCGGCGCACGCGCTCATCGGCTACGACCAGCCCTCGGCCTTCGTGCGCGAGGCGATCAAGTCGTTCAAGTCGGTCACGGGTTTCACGCGCGATGCCTTTGCGCTGCGCACCGACAGCGACCTCGCGCAGCTGGCCCTCATCCGCGCGGGCGCGGGCATCGGCGTGTGCCAGGTGGGCCTGGCGAAACGCGACGCCGCGCTGGTGCGCCTGCTGCCGCGCGCGCTCTCGCTGAAGCTCGACACCTGGGTCACGATGCATGAAGACCTGCGCCACAGCCCGCGCTGCCGCGTGGCCTTCGATGCGCTGGTCGAGGGCTTGCAACAGTACGTTGGCGTGGCGGCCGCCCCCGCGCCCCGGGCGACAATGCCCCGCGCAAGACCCAAAGCTTCTCCCTGAATGACGACGACCGATTCCCCCGACCACCTCCCCCTGCAGGAACCCCGCCTCTGGCGCGACGACCTCTGGACCGCCCGCATCATCAAGAACGAGGAAGACGACGGCTGGGCCGTCGAGATGACCCGCCACGGCGACCCCGAGCCCGCGCTCGTCGGCCCCTGGACCATGGGCCGCGACAAGAAGAACCCCAAGCCGCTGGACACCGCCGCCTTCCACACGCTGGTGAAGACCGCCGCCGAGGTGATCCGCCGCCACGAGCAGCAGCTGCACGCCACGCTCAACAAGAGCGTGACGGTGACCGCGCGCAACGACCAACGCGTGCGCGTGGCGCTGTCGATCGTGCCCGACGAAGACAACCCCTCGGCCACGCTCACGGCGTACGACGATGCCGACGACTCGGAACTGGCGAGCGTGAACGTGTCGCCCGCGTTCCGGCTCACGACCTCGAGCGCCACCGCGTGGATCGAGTCGGACTACGCACGCCCGCGCAGCTGATGTGTTCAGGCGCTGCGCGCGAATAGCACACGCGCCGCCCTTTCGCCAATTAGCGAAAAAGCGTATGTTCACGCCGGGGTGAGTTGAGAAGAATCCGCCCCAACGAGCAATCGTTCCCAGTCATACGACGCCCGCTGCCAGTGCTGCCAGCGAGGTGTCGGGCAATTAAGCCCGAATCGGTTTCACCACCGGTTCGGGCTTTTTTGTTTTTTCGGTCGCAACAACGCCTTTTCAAAACGGATGCGCGCCATCCGGTGGCGCAGCTTTGCCCGAAGAAAAAGCACTGGCAGCACAGCGCTCGTTTGCAGGGGCCGCGCGGCGGGAGGAGACACCCACCACGCGGTTCCGAAGGTCGGATGTTCCTGATGACTCGCACAAAACCAAAGCAAAGGAATTTGACATGACGAACGCTTTCAACCGCCGCCAGATCGTGAAGACCGGCGGCTCGATGATCGTGCTGGGCGCCGCCGGCGGCGTGGCCGGCCTGGCCCGCGCGCAGGACGGCGCCACCGTGAAGCTCGGCCTGCTGCATTCGCTCTCGGGCACCATCGCCATCGCCGAGGCTTCGCTGGTCGATGCCGAGAAGCTGGCCATCGAGGAGATCAACGCCGCCGGCGGCGTGATGGGCAAGAAGATCGAGGCCGTGGTCGAAGACGGCGCGAGCGAGAACTCGGTGTTCGCCGAGAAGGCGCGCAAGCTGCTGGAGCGCGACAAGGTGGCGGCCATCATCGGTTGCTACACCTCGGCCTCGCGCAAGGCGCTGCTGCCGGTGCTCAACCAGGCCAAGGGCCTGCTGTTCTACCCGACCTACTACGAAGGCCAGGAGCAGGACAAGCGCGTGTTCTACCCCTCGCAGGAAGCCACGCAGTCGGTGATTGCGGCCGTGGAATGGATGGCGCGCGAGAAGGGCAAGAACTTCTTCCTCGTCGGCTCCGACTACATCTACCCACGCACCTGCAACAAGATCGCCAAGCCCGCCATCGCCAAGGCCGGCGGCAAGGTGCTCGGCGAAGAGTACGCACCGCTGGGCCACACCGAGTTCTCGTCGATCATCAACAAGATCAAGGCCGCCAAGCCCGACTGCATCTACAGCACCGTGGTGGGCGGCTCCAACGTGGCCTTCTACAAGCAGCTGCGCGCGGCGGGCCTGGACGGCGCCAAGCAGGTGCTGCTGTCCACCGTGGTGTCCGAGAACGAGATCGACGGCATCGGCCGCGACAACGCCGCCGGCTACTACGCCTGCATGGGCTACTTCCAGAGCATCAAGTCGCCGGCCAACGAGAAGTTCGTGAAGGCCTTCAAGGCCAAGTACGGGCAGGACCGCGTGATCGGCGACCCGATGGAGGTGGCCTACAACAGCGTCTACCTGTGGAAGCTGGCGGTGGAAAAGGCCAAGTCCTTCGACGTCGACAAGGTCACGGCCGCCGCCGCGGGCGTGGAGATCGAGGCGCCCGAGGGCACGGTGCGCATCCACGCCACCAACCACCACGTGTGGAAGAAGGTGCGCGTGGGCCGTGCGCGGCCCGACGGGCAGTTCGACATCGTGTGGGAATCGCCGCAGCTGGTCGAGCCCAACCCTTTCCCGAAGGTCTGAACGCGATGAACTTCGACATCGCGGTGATGCAGGTGTTCAACGGCGTGAGCCTGTTCACCATCCTGCTGCTCATGGCCATCGGGCTGGCCATCGTGTTCGGCCTGATGGGCGTCATCAACATGGCGCACGGCGAGCTGATGGCGCTGGGCGCCTACATGACCTACCTGGCGGCGCGCTTCTTCGCGCACTACGCACCGGGCTTCATGGACCTGTACCTGTTCGCCGCGATTCCGTTCGCGTTCGCCGTGACCTTCGCGTTCGGCTATGTGCTGGAGCGGGGCTTCATCCGCTTCTTCTACGACCGGCCGCTGGATACCCTGCTGGCCACCTGGGGCCTGAGCCTCATGCTGCAGCAGGCCTACCGCTCCATCTTCGGCGCGCAGGAAGTGAGCGTGCCGCTGGCCTCGTGGCTGGCGGGGGCGTGGGAGCCGACGGCGGGCATCCAGCTGCCGCTGAACCGCATCTTCATCGTCGGGCTCACGGCCCTGGTGGCGGTCGGCGTGTACCTGCTGCTGTACCGCACGCCCTGGGGGCTGAAGGTGCGCGCGGTGACGCAGAACCGCGCCATCGCCGGCGCGGTGGGCATCGACACGCACCGCGTCGACGCGATGACCTTCGCGCTGGGCTCGGGCCTGGCGGGCATCGCGGGCGCGGTGTTCACGATGATCGGCTCGACCAACCCCGGCACGGGCCAGCTGTACATCGTCGATTCGTTCATCGTGGTGGTGTTCGGCGGCGTGCAGAGCCTCATCGGCACCGCGCTCTCGGGCTTTGCCATCGCGCAGTCGCAGACCTGGCTCGAGTACCTCATGAGCGGCTCGATGGCCAAGGCCACGATCCTGCTGCTGGTGATCGCGGTGCTGTACTTCCGGCCCAACGGCCTGTTCGCCACGCGCGCGAGGAGCTGAGGCATGCACGGTCTTTCTCCTCAACGCAAGCGCGACATCGGCGCCCTGCTCGCCGTGCTGGTGCTGCTGGCGGTGGTGCTGCCGCTCACGCTCGATGCGTTCCGCCTCAACCTCGTGAGCAAGTACCTGGCCTTCGCGTTCGTCGCGGTGGGCGTGGTGCTCACCTGGGGCTACGGCGGCGTGCTGAGCCTGGGCCAGGGCATGTTCTTCGGCCTGGGCGGCTACATGATGGCCATGTTCCTCAAGCTCGAGGCCTCGGCGCCCGAGCTGCCGGACTTCATGGTGTGGAGCAGCGTCGAGCAGCTGCCCGCGTGGTGGCAGCCCTTCCACTCGCTGGGCTGGACGGTGGTGGGCATCCTCGTGATCCCCGCCGTGCTGGCCTACGTGTTCTCGTACGCGATCTTCAAGCGGCGCGTGAGCGGCGTGTACTTCGCGATCGTCACGCTGTCGCTGGCGCTCACGCTCACGGTGGTGGTGGTCGGCCAGCAGGGCGACACCGGCGGCGCCAACGGCATCACCGACTTCCGCACGCTGCTGGGCTGGGA
Source organism: Variovorax sp. GW460-12-1-14-LB1 (assembly GCF_059423605.1). Classification (NCBI taxonomy): domain Bacteria; kingdom Pseudomonadati; phylum Pseudomonadota; class Betaproteobacteria; order Burkholderiales; family Comamonadaceae; genus Variovorax; species Variovorax sp. GW460-12-1-14-LB1. The sequence continues at coordinate 18,008 of NZ_JBWKYF010000052.1, read as the reverse complement.
CATCGCCACCGACGAGGCCAGGCGCACGATGTACTTCGTCGAGGTCGCGGCCATTGCGCTCGTGATGATGGTGTCGCTCGCCATCGTGCGCAGCCGCTTCGGCAAGCTGCTGATCGCCATCCGCGACAAGGAAGACCGCGTGCGCTTCAGCGGCTACAACACGGCGCACATGAAGGCCTTCGTGTTCGCGGTGGCAGCGGTGCTCTCGGCCATCGGCGGTGCGTTCTACAGCCTGCAGGTGGGGTTGATCGCGCCGGGCGTGATCGGCGTCGTGGCCTCGGTCGAGATGGTGATCTACGCGGCAGTCGGCGGACGGCTGTCGATTCCGGGCGCGGTGATCGGCGCGCTGCTCATCGGTTTCCTCAAGTCGTACCTGTCGGAGACCTTTCCCGAGGGCTGGCTGTACGTGCTGGGCGCGGTGTTCATCCTCGTGGTGTGGGCGATGCCGAACGGGCTCGCGGGCCTGGGCGAGAAGCTCGTGCGCCGCCGTACCGCAGAGGTGGCGCCATGAACGCCACGATGACGATGCCCAACGGCGGGCTGCCGCAGGCCGCCTCGGCGGTGCCGCCGTCGAGCGAGCAGATCCTGCGCATCGAGGACCTCACCGTGTCCTTCGACGGCTTCAAGGCCGTGGACGGGCTCAGCCTCTCGGTCGAGCGCAACGAGCTGCGCGTGATCATCGGCCCGAACGGTGCCGGCAAGACCACGCTGCTGGACATGGTGTGCGGCAAGACCAAGCCCAGCGCGGGCCGCGTGCTGTTCAACGGCCAGGACCTCGGCCGCCTGAACGAGTACGAGATCGTGCGCGCCGGCGTGGGCCGCAAGTTCCAGACGCCCTCGGTGTACGAAGACCTCACGGTGCTGGAGAACTTCGAGATCTCGCTGCCGCGCATGCACGGCCTGCTGCAGTCGCTCACCTTTCGCCGCACGCCCGCCGTGCGCGCGCGCATCGACGCGATGGCCGAGCAGGTCTTCCTGGCCGATCGCCTGGGCCACCGCGCCGGGCAGCTCAGCCACGGGCAGAAGCAGTGGCTCGAAATCGGGATGCTGCTGATGCAGGAGCCCGAACTGCTGCTGCTCGACGAGCCCGTGGCCGGCATGAGCCCGCGCGAGCGCGAACAGACCGGCGACCTGCTGCGGCGCATTTCGGCGGGCAAGTCAGTGGTCGTGATCGAGCACGACATGGACTTCGTCAAGCGCATCGCGCACCGCGTCACGGTGCTGCACCAGGGCAAGTTGCTGAGCGAAGGCACGGCGGCCGAAGTGCAGGCCGACCCGCGCGTGATCGACGTGTACCTCGGCCATTGAGAAGAAGGAGAAACCCAGATGCTTGAAGTCTCCGATCTCAACGTGGCGTATGGCGAATCGCACGTCATCCGCGATGTGTCGCTGCGCGTCGCGCCCGACGAGGCGGTCGCCATCATGGGCCGCAACGGCATGGGCAAGACCACGCTGCTGAAGTCGCTCATCGGCCTCTTGCCCGCGCGCGGCGGCCACATCCGCCTTGGCGGCGCCGAGCTCACGAAGCTGCCCAGCTACCAGCGCGTGGCGCAGGGCCTGGCCTTCGTGCCGCAGGGGCGCATGGTGTTCCCGTTCCTCACGGTGGAGCAGAACATCCTGTCGGGCGCCGCGAGGTCGGGCCACCGCACGGTGCCCGAGTACCTCTACACCTTCTTCCCCGTGCTCAAGGACATGAAGCAGCGCAAGGCCGGCAACCTCTCGGGCGGCCAGCAGCAGATGCTGGCGATTGCGCGCGCGCTCATCTCGGAGCCGAAGGTACTGATCCTCGACGAACCCACCGAGGGCATCCAGCCTTCGATCATCAAGGAGATCGCGCAGACGCTGAACGTGCTGCGCGCCGAGCGCGGCTTCGCCGTCGTGGTGTCGGAGCAGGTGCTGAGCTTTGCGCTCGACCTGGCCGACCGCTTTCTCGTCATCGACCGGGGCCGCATCGTGCACGACGAAGCGCGCGCGAGCCTCGACCAGGACAAGGTCCGATCTTTTCTGACCGTGTAGCCCTTCCTCTTTTTCTTCAACCACCCCTTCAGGAGCAGCGTCATGAGACATGGTGATATTTCGAGCAGCAACGATTGCGTCGGCGTCGCGGTCGTCAACTACAAGATGCCCCGCCTGCACACCAAGGCCGAGGTGCTGGACAACGCACGCAAGATCGGCGAGATGCTGGTCGGCATGAAGAAAGGCCTGCCCGGCATGGACCTGGTGATCTTTCCCGAGTACTCCACGCACGGGATCATGTACGACGCCAAGGAGATGTACGACACCGCGTCGGCCATCCCCGGCGAGGAGACCGCGATCTTCGCGGACGCGTGCCGGCGCGCCAACGTGTGGGGCGTGTTCTCGCTCACCGGCGAGCGCCACGAGGAGCACCCGAACAAGGCGCCCTACAACACGCTGATCCTCATGAACAACCAGGGCGAGATCGTCCAGAAGTACCGCAAGATCATGCCGTGGGTGCCCATCGAGGGCTGGTACCCGGGCGACTGCACCTACGTGAGCGAAGGCCCCAAGGGCATGAAGATGAGCCTGATCATCTGCGACGACGGCAACTACCCCGAGATCTGGCGCGACTGCGCGATGCGCGGCGCCGAGCTCATCATCCGCTGCCAGGGCTACATGTACCCGGCCAAGGAGCAGCAGATCATGGTCTCCAAGGCCATGGCCTTCATGAACAACACCTACGTGGCGGTGGCCAACGCGGCCGGCTTCGACGGCGTGTACTCGTACTTCGGCCACTCGGCGCTCATCGGCTTCGACGGCCGCACGCTCGGCGAATGCGGCGAGGAAGAGATGGGCATCAACTACGCCGAGCTGTCGATGGGCCTGATCCGCGACGCGCGCAAGAACGGCCAGTCGCAGAACCACCTGTTCAAGCTCGTGCACCGCGGCTACACCGGCACCATCAACTCGGGCGACGGCGACAAGGGCGTGGCGACCTGCCCCTACAACTTCTACACGCAGTGGATCAACGACCCCGAGGGCACGCGCGAGAGGGTGGAGTCGTTCACGCGCACCACCGTCGGCACGCCCGAGTGCCCGATCGAAGGCATCCCGAACGAACCGGCCAAGCACCGCTGAAGCGCCGCCCCATGGACCACGACATCTTCGAACTCGGCGATGTCGCGCTGCAGCGGGGGGCCACCCTGCGCGGCGCGAAGCTCGCCTACAAGACCTACGGCACGCTCAACGCACAGAAGAGCAACGCCATCGTCTATCCGACCTGGTACTCGGGCCAGCACACCGACAACGAATGGCTCATCGGCCCCGGCATGGCGCTGGACCCGGCGAAGTACTTCATCATCGTGCCCAACATGCTGGGCAACGGCCTCTCGTCCTCGCCGAGCAACACGCCCGAGCCCTACAACCTGGCGCGCTTTCCGAACGTCACGCTGTACGACAACGTGACGCTGCAGCACCGGCTGGTGACCGAGCAGTTCGGCATCGAACAGCTCGCGCTGGTGGTGGGCTGGTCGATGGGTGCGCAGCAGACCAACCAGTGGGGATGCCTCTACCCCGAGATGGTGAAGCGCATCGCACCCTTCTGCGGCTCGGCGAAGACGGCGCCGCACAACATCGTGTTCCTCGAAGGCGTGAAGGCCGCGCTCACGGCCGACGCCGCCTGGAACGGCGGCTGGTACACCACGCCGCCGACCACGGGGCTGCGCGCGGTGGGCCGCGTGTACGCGGGCTGGGGCCTGTCGCAGCCCTTCTACATGCAGCAGCTGTGGCGCGAGCTGGGCTTCAGCTCGCTCGAAGATTTCCTCGTCGGCTACTGGGAAGGCTTCTTCCTGAAGAAGGACGCCAACAACCTGCTCGCGATGCTGTGGTCCTGGCAGCACGGCGACATCAGCGACAACCCGGTGTTCAAGGGCGACTTCAAGAAGGCGCTGGGCGCCATCCGGGCGCGCGCGATCGTGATGCCGGCCGAGCGCGACCTGTACTTTCCCGTGGCCGACAACGCATGGGAGGTGTCGCACATGCCGAACGCCGAGTGCCGCCCGATCCCCGGCGTGTGGGGCCACTTCGCGGGCGGCGGCAGCAGCCCGGTCGACACCCGCTTCATCGACAACGCCCTGCAGGAACTGCTCGCCACGCCATGAGCGCTCCCGTGCACGATCCGCTCGCCGCCTACCGCATCGAGACCGAGCCCTTCTACCGGCCCGCAGGCCACGAGGTGGCGCTGTACCGGCACGCGTACCGCCACCGCATGCCGCTGATCCTCAAGGGCCCGACGGGCTGCGGCAAGACGCGCTTCGTGGAGCACATGGCGTGGTCGCTCGGGCGTCCGCTGGTCACGCTGGCCTGCAACGAGGACATGACGGCGTCGGACCTCGTGGGCCGCTACCTGCTCGACGCGAACGGCACGGCATGGCACGACGGGCCGCTGACGCTCGCGGTGCGCCACGGCGGCATCTGCTACCTCGACGAGGTGGTGGAGGCGCGACAGGACACCACCGTGGTGATCCACCCGCTGACCGACGCGCGCCGCATCCTGCCGCTGGACAAGAAGGGCGAGCTGGTGCACGCGCACCCCGACTTCCAGCTGGTGGTGTCGTACAACCCCGGCTACCAGAGCAGCGCCAAGGACATGAAACCCTCGACGCGCCAGCGCTTCGCGGCGCTGGAGTTCGACTACCCCGACAGCGCGCTCGAAGCACAGATCGTCGCGCACGAGGCCGGTGTCGACCCCGGGCTCGCCGCGAAGCTGGTCGCCATTGCGCACTGCTCGCGCGAGCTCAAGCACCGCGGGCTCGACGAGGGCGTGTCGACGCGCATGCTGATCTACGCGGGCGTGCTGATCCGCGACGGCGTGTCGCCGCGCGACAGCTGCGACATGACGATGACGCGCGCCCTCACCGACGACCCCGACATGGCGAGCGCGCTGCAGGGCTTTGTCGAGGCGCAGTTCGGATGAAAGACGGGCACGGCGCCCTCTCGCTGCTGGCGCGCGGGCTGGCCGGCGTCGATGTCGACGTGCAGCCGCTGGCCGGCGCACGCGCGGTGCTCGCGGGCCGCCGGCTGCTGCTGCCCGAGGGCGACGAGGCCGTGCGCCTGCACCGCGCGATGGTCGCGCATGCGGTCGCGCACCTGCGCCACTCGACGCCTGCGCGACCGGCGCGCACGCTCAAGCCCATGGGCATCGCGGTGGTCTCGGCCCTGGAAGATGCGCGCGTCGAGCGGCTGCTGTGCCGTGACTTTCCCGGCCTGCACGGCTGGTTCGTCGCCGCGCTGCCGCCCGCGCCCGATCCGCTCGACCTGCGTTTTGCCGCGCTGGTCGCGCGCATGGACCGCGTGCTGCTGCGCGCCGATGCGCCCGACGACAACCACTGGGTGAACAAGGCGCGCCGCCTGTTCGACGAGACCGTCGCGCGCGCGGGGCTGGAGGACTACGACGCCTTCCGCGCCGTCGCCTCGATCCTCGCCAACGACCTGGGCCAGATGCGCGTGCGCTTCGAGCCGCAGGACTACGCCGTGCCCGCGCCCTGGCGCGACGACAACAGCTACCTGTGGGATTTCGGCGAGGCCGAGACGCCGCCCGACGACGCCATCGCGCTGCAGCAGACCGGCGTGCGGCCACCGCCACCTTCCGATGCATCGAACGAAGGCAACGACGCACCACCCGAAGGCATCGCCGACATGGAACTCGGCCGCTACACCTACCCCGAATGGGACCGCACGCAGGAGCGCCTGCGCCCCGACTGGTGCACGGTGATCGAGAAGCTGCCCGCGTGGCAGGGCCTGGGCGCGGCGGGCACTTCGGGAGCGGCGGGCCATGAGCGCATCGTGCCGCTCGCCCTGCCCCGCGCACGCCACCTCGACCGCACGCACCGCCTGCGCCGGCAGTGGGAAGGCGACGACATCGACCTCAACGCGGCCATCGAGGTGCTGGTCGATCGCCGCCTGCGCCTGCGGCCCGATGCGCGGCTGTTCATGCGTCCGGGCAAGGGACCGCGCCCGTCGAGCGTGCTGGTGCTGCTCGACCTCTCGGAGTCGGCCAACGACCCAGGCCACGGCGATGGCGCCGTGTCGTTGCTCGATCTGGAGAAGCAGGCCGCGCTGCTGCTCGCCGCCTCGAACGCGCGCGGCATCGACCGGCTCGCCATCCATGGCTTCTCGTCGAACACGCGCGCCGAGGTGTACTACTACCGCCTGCTCGAGTTCGGCCAGCCGCTGGCCGCGCCCTCGCGCGCGATGATCGGCGCGGTGCGCGGGCGCTACTCGACGCGCATGGGCGCCGCGCTGCGCCATGCGGCCTCGCACCTGCAGGCCGAGCCGGCGGGGCCGCGCGCGATCCTGCTGGTGACCGACGGCGCGCCCTCGGACATCGACGTGCATGACCCGAAGTACCTGATCGAAGACGCCCGCCAGGCCGTGGCCGAGGCGCGCGACGCCGGCGTGCGCAGCGCCTGCATCGCGGTGGACAGCGCGGCCGACGCGTACGTGCGGCGCATCTTCGGCTGGCGCAACTATTGCGTCGCAGACGACGCGCGCAGCCTGCCCGCGCGGCTGGCCCGCATGAGCACGCGGCTGGCCGCCGCCCATTGACCGACCGCATGAAGAAAGCCAGGGAGGAGCACACAATGAGGGCCCACACATCCAGGAGACACCCCAGTGGCTGACAGGGACCCTCTTCGCGTCGGCATTCTGTATTCCGAGACCGGCGTCACCTCGACCATCGGCCTGTCGCAGCTGCAGGGCGCGCTGCTGGCCATCGAGGAGATCAACGCGGCCGGCGGCGTCGACGGCCGCGAACTCGTGGCCGTGCGCTACGACCCGCAATCGAACCCCGTGCGCTACGCCCAGCTGGCCGAGCGGCTGATCGTGCAGGACCGCGTGAACGTGCTCTTCGGCTGCTACATGTCGAGCAGCCGCAAGGCCGTGATCCCGGTGATCGAGAAGTGGAACAAGCTGCTGTTCTACCCCACGCTGTACGAAGGTTTCGAGTACTCGGGCAACGTGATCTACACCGGCGCGGCGCCCAACCAGAACAGCGTGCAGCTGGCCGAGTTCATGACCACGAACTTCGGCGCGCGCGTGTACCTGATCGGCTCCGACTACATCTACCCCTACGAGTCGAACCGCATCATGGGCGAGCTGGTGATGCAGCGCCCCGGCAGCGAAAAGCTCGGCGAGCGCTACGTGGCACTCGACGCCACCGAGAAGGACTACCGCGCAATCATGGACGACATCCGCGACAAGCGGCCCGACTTCATCTTCTCGACGGTGGTGGGCGATTCCACGGCCAGCCTGTACCGCGCCTATGCCGAGGCCGGCTTCGACCCGAAGACGATGCCCATCTCGAGCCTCACCACCTCGGAGGCCGAGATTTCGCAGATGGGCCCCGGCGTGGCCACGGGCCATTTCACGGCGGCGCCGTATTTCCAGTCGATCGATTCGCCCGCCAACCAGCGCTGCCTGGCGCGTCTGCGCGCGCGCTTCGGCGACGGCTGCGTGCCCAACCTGTGCTGGGAGGCCTCGTACTTCCAGATGCACATCTTCGCCAACGCCTTCCGGCAGGCGGGCACGGACGGCATCGCGGAGATCCTGCCGCACATCCTGGGCAGCGAGTTCGATGCGCCGCAGGGCCGCGTGAAGATCGACCCGACCAACCACCACACCTGCCTGTACCCGCGCATCGGCCGCGTCGACGCGCACGGGCAGTTCACCATCGTGCGCCAGGCGACACGCCCGGTGTACCCAGACCCGTACCTCGTCACCCACTCGCTGGGCGACTGGACGGCACGGCTCGATGCGCTGGAGCTCTAGGATGAGGTCGCGCTGCTTTCTTCCCGTTGCAGGCGAGGCGTCAGGACGCGTCCCACGAGAGACCTGACCGTGGACAGCACAGCCCCCAAGCGACACACCCTGCGGGTGACACCACCGCAGCTCAAGGAGCTGCGGCTGCTGAAGATCGCGGTGATCCACCCCGACGACGCAGACGGCCGGCAGCTCACCCAGCAACTGCAACGCATCGGCTGCCAGGTGCAGGCCTTCTGGCCGCCCGTGCAGCACCTGCCCGAGGGCATCGACGTGGCCTTCATGGCCGTGCAGCCCGACTTCATCAACCTGCGCTTCGAATGGACCCAGAGCGAGGACGCCCCCGCCGTCATCGCCGTCGTGACCTACGAGAACCCGACCATCGTCGAGGCCGTGCTCGAGATCCGCGCCAAGGCCGTGCTGCCGTCGCCGGTGCGCTCGTTCGGCCTGCTGTCGGCGCTGGTGGTCGCGCGCGAAGCCCACAAGGAAAGCCGCTCGCTCGCGCGGCGCCTGCGCAAGACCGAGGCCAAGCTGCTCGGCGTGCGCCAGCTGGCCGAGGCCAAGAGCATCCTCATGAAGACGCACGACGTGTCCGAAGGCCAGGCCCACGACCTGATCCGCGAACAGGCCATGAGCAAGCGCACCACCATGGAAGACATCGCCGCGGCCATCGTCAACGCCAACGAGATCCTCTCGCTGGGCACGCGCAACCACAAGCCCGGGCCGGGCTGAACGCGCTCAGAGCTGGCGGAACGCCGTCAGCACCTTCAGCACGCTCTGCGTGGCGCCGTCGAGCGTGGCGTGCGGGCGGTGCGCGATGCCCAGGCGGCGCGTGAGCTTGGGCGTGACCGGCACGATCTGCATGCGCTCGTTGAGCGCCGCGTCGGTGGTCTGCTGCAGCGGCAGCAGCGCCGCGCCATAGCCCGCCGCCACCAGGCTGCGGATCGCCGCGTCGTAGTTGAGTTCGATGCGCGCGCGCGGCGCAAAACCGGCCGCGGCGAACCACTCCATCGACAGCCGGTACATGTGCGTGGTCGCGTCGTTGAAGATCAGCGGCTGCGTCGCCAGCCAGGCCGGCGTGGCGCGCTTGGGCGCCTTCCAGCGCGGCGGCACGAAGGCCATCATGGGCTGCGTGCGCCACGGCGTGACCACCAGCTCGCGCTGCGGCGGCTGCGGCATCGCGACCAGGCCGATGTCGAGCGTGCCCGCCGCCAGCCGCGCCATCGCCTCGGCCGAGCCGAGGATGCTCACCTCGACGTCGATGCCCGCATGGCCCACGCCCAGCGCCTCGAGCACCTGCGGCAGCAGATCGACCACCACGCCGGTGGAGGTGCCCAGCCGCACACGGCCCGTGCGGCCCTCGGCCTGGCGCTTGACGGCCTCCACCGCCTCGTCGGTGTCGCGCAGCAGCTTGCGCCCGCGCTCGACCAGCGCCGCGCCGGCCGCGGTGGGCGTGACGCGGCGGTTGCCGCGCACCACCAGCTGCGCGCCCAGGCGCGATTCGAGCTCGCTGATGTGCAGGCTCACGGTGGGCTGCGCCAGGTGCAGCGCCTGCGCCGCCGCCGAGAAGGTGCCCAGGTCGGCAATGGCGATGAGCGTGCGCAGTTGGTCGAGGTTGAGCTGTCGCATCAGGAATGCTGATTGAAGGTGTCAGAAATCTCAACTTCCACAATAGCACGCGCCGCCGGAAGATGAGCGCTCCCCTACCAGGAGCCCACCGTGACCGCGCCGAAGCCACCGTCTTTTCATCAACGCCTGCTGCACGCCCTGCACGACTGGCGCCGCCGCGCCTTGACACGCCGCCGCGCCCGCGACGACGTGCTGCTGCTGGCCGGCATGAGCGACCACGACCTGCGCGACCTGGGCATCGGCCGCAGCGAAGTGCCCGAACTGGTCGACCGCAACCGCTACTGAGCCGCCCAACCCCGCCTGCGGTTTCTTCAGGAAGCCGCGGGCGATTTGAGGTTCAATCCGGGGCGTGCCCTCCACCGCCTCCCCTGCCCTTCTGTCCATCGAACTCACCTCGCCGCAGTCCGTCGACGGACGGCGCGCGGCCTTCCAGTCGCTGTGGCTGCTGGTGCGCATGCAGCACGCCCATGCCCACGGCGGCGGCAGCGGCGTCGTGCGGCTGGCCGATCTGCGCGGCGAGGTGTCCGACGCCAGCACGCTGCGCATGGTCGTGAGCCGCGCGTTCCGCGACTTCAAGGCCTGGGGCCTGGAGGTCGGCTGGGGCGAAGACCTGCAGCGCGAGCCGCGTTTTCTCAACGCCGAGCGGCGCAGCCAGGGCCCGTTCTGGCTGCCGGCCGCGCAGGCCAAGCGCCTGCGCCTGCTCGTGGACAACCGACCGGCCACCGCCGCCGAGGTGGCGTCGTTCCTCGGCCTGCGCGCCCGCAAGGCGCAGGCCGCCGGCGCGATCACGCCGCCCGACGCCGTGCACCTGCAGGACGCCGCCTTCTGGAAGCAGCTGGTCGCCTCGCAGCAGGCCGCGCGCCAGGGCCGGCTGATGTCGCCGGTGGCGGGCGGCAACGGCAACGGCAGCGCGCTCGAAGCCATCCGCCTGGCCGGCACGCTGGCCGCGAGCGACTTCCAGCGTGCGCTGGTCACGCTCAACGAGGCCATGCTGTGGCGCCGGCTCGGCGACAACGAACAGGCGCGCCGCCGGCTGCAGGCGCTCAAGAAACAGCGGCTCGCGCACCACGTGGCGGGCAACGACTACCTCGGCGCGATGGAGTGCATCGTCTCGGCCTGGTGCGCCTACACCGCGCGCGACCTGCCGCTGGCGCAGTCGCTGCTGGGCGGCATGGCGCAAGACCCGGCGCGCGCGCTGGTGCTGCGCCACCACCCCGACGTGCGCTTCGAGTGGTGCAACCTGTGGGCGCTGGCCTGCCGCTCGCGCGCCCTCGCGCTGGCCGCCGACGACCGCCCTGCCGCCGCGGCGCTCGCCGAAGAGTCGCTGCAGCGCTTCGGCGAAGCGCTGGCCGCGGCCTTCGAGTCGCACTCCTTCGATGCCGCGCAGCACGTGGCGGCCAACATGGGCATGGCCGCGTGGCTGTTCGACCGCGTGGGCCTGGGCGACCTGCCGGCGCTCGCGCACGACGGCCACCGGGCCGACACCACGCGCCGCGCGGTGCAGTGGATCGCCTTCAGCGAATGGCTGTGCGGCCACACCGACGGCCAGGGCCGCTCGGCGTGGAACGCGATCTACCTGATGCGCATCGCACGCGGCCACTGCAAGCCAGAGACGCAGCCCACGCTCGCGCAGTTCCGCGCACAGAAGCCGCTCGACCCGGCCGCGGTCTCCAAGCTCGCGGGCCCGCTCGCCGACGCCTTCGACACCGCGAACTGGCCCGCACGCTGGGTCGACGTGGCGCAGGCGCGGCTGGCCGACCACCAGGCCGGGCGACGCCGCTACCCCGGGCTGCAACAGGGCAGCCTGCTGTTCGAACACGCGTGGTACGCGGCGCATGCGGGCGACCTGAAGGCGGCCGAGCAGTCGCTGGGCCTGCTGCGCGAGGTGCTGCCGCAGCTGGTGCCGAGCGACCGCGCCTACTTCACCGAGTCGTGGAACGATGCGCTGCCGGCCGAGCTGGTGCTGGAAGCGAAGCCGCCGAGGCGGCCGTCGGCCCCTCGGAAAAAGGCGCGCTGAGCGCCTGCTGCACGCGCTCGCGCAGCACCGGCAACACGTCGCGCTCGAACCACGGGTGGTGCTGGAACCACGCGGTGTTGCGCGGCGATGGATGCGGCAGCGGGACGAAGCGCGGTGCGTAGTCCGCAAAGGCCTCGACGGTTTCCGTCACGCCGCCACGCGCGGCCTTGCCGAGGAAGTGGCGCTGCGCGTACTGGCCGATGAGCAAGGTCAGCGCGATGTGCGGCATCTGTGCCAGCAGGCGGTCGTGCCAGAGCGGCGCGCACTCCTTGCGCGGCGGCAGGTCGCCGCTCTTGCCTCGGCCCGGGTAGCAATAGCCCATGGGCACGATCGCGATGCGCGTCGCGTCGTAGAACAGCTCGCGGTCGATGCCGAGCCAGCGGCGCAGCTGGTCGCCGCTCTTGTCGTTCCACGGCACGCCGGTCTGGTGCACCGTGAGGCTGGGCGCCTGGCCGACGATCAGCAGCCGCGCGCTCGCACTGGCCTGCACGATCGGGCGCGGCCCGAGCGGCAGGTGCGCCTCGCATGCGCGGCAGGCGCGGATGTCGGCGAGCAGCGCATCCACGGTGCTGACAACTAATCTGCGAACGGGCGGAAGAAGGCGTTCAGTTCGGCGCCCGGCGTGGCATCGGCAAAGCCGTCGAAGCGGCCCTCTTCGGCCAGCGTGCGCGCGGCGCGGATGAAGCCGCCCCAGGCCGCGCGCGCCATGCCGCCGCCCACGCTCACGCGGCGCACGCCGAGCGCGGCGATGTCCGCCATCGTCAGATCGCTGGTCGCGCCGACCAGCAGGTTGACCGGCTTGGGCGCGACGGCGGCCACCACGGCCGCGATCTGCTCGCGCGTCTTGATGCCGGGCGCGTAGAGGCAGTCGGCGCCGGCCTCGGCGTACGCACGCAGGCGCGCGATGGCGTCGTCCAGGTCGGGGCGGTTGGCAAAGAAGTTCTCGGCGCGGCCCACGAGCAGCGTGTCGCCACCCGCTGCGTCGATGGCCCGGCGCGCGGCGCGCAGGCGCTCGACCGCGACGTCGATGGGGAACAGCGGATCGTCGGGGTTGCCCGTCGAATCCTCGATCGACAGGCCCGCCACGCCGGTCTCGACCGCGAGGCGCACGCTCTCGGCCACGCCCTGCGCGTCGGCGGCGAAGCCGTTCTCGAAGTCGGCATTCACTGGCAGGTCGGTGGCGGCCACGAGTTCACGCAGGTGCGCGAGGATCTGGTCGCGCGACAGGGCGCCGTCGGCGTGGCCCTGCGACCACGCGAAGCCCGAGCTGGTGGTGGCCAGCGCCTGGTAGCCCAGGCCTTCGAGGTAGCGCGCGCTGCCGGTGTCCCAGGGGTTGGGAATGACGAAGCAGCCTTGGGTATGAAGCGCGCGAAAGTCGGCGCGCTTCTGCGCGATGGAGCGGGTCATGAGAGCCTCATCTTTCCTTCGGGGTTCAGGGAGGGGTTGCGGCCACCGGTGCAGCCGCGAGGATGTGTGCCGCGAGCACGGCGAACTGGTCGGTGCGGACCTCGCTGCGTTGGAACCAGCCCTTGCTGTTGTCGACACGGTGCACCACGACGAGGTCGCGCTTGCGATCGACCATCATGAACTGGCCGCCGGCACCCACGGCCAGGAGCAGCTGATTGGGCCCGCGCTGCCAGAACGGAAAGCCCTTGAGCGGTACCCACCACAGATAGCCATAGCCGCTCCAGCCGGGTCCGACGGTCGTGTACGAGGTGGTGCTTTCGGTCACCCAGCCGGCCGGGACGATCCGCTTGTCGTGCCACATGCCGTCGCGCGCCATCAGCAGGCCGATGCGGGCCAGGTCGCGCGCCGACAGATGCATCACCTGGGCCGGGTGCTCGGAGCTGCGTTCGAGCCGGGACTCGGTGTCCTGCGGGTAGCGGAAATCCTGGAACTGCAGCGGTTCGGCCAGGTCGGTCTTCAGCGCCTCGAAGACGCTGCGTCCGGTGCGGCGTTCGAAGATGGTGCCCAGCACGTTGGCGTCCCAGTTGTTGTAGTACCAGAACTCGCCCGGCGCATGGCTGCCCCGGGCCGGTCGCTCGGCCTTGGCCTGGGCGGTCTCGTAGGCGGCCGGATGGTAGACACCCGAGCGCAGCTGCAGCAGCTGCCGCACGGTGGCCGTGCGTTCGGTGTCGCTGAGCCCGTCCTTGTCGCCGATGCCGAGCTGGCCCAGCGTCTGGTCCAGGTCGATCTCGCCGCGGCCGACGTGAATGCCGTAGAGCACGCTCTGCACGCTCTTGCGCACCGAGGCCAGGTTCATCGGCTTGTCGATGTCGCCGTAGGCATGCACGAGCACGCCCTTGTCGATCACGAGGTAGGCGTCGGACTTGATCGATGCGGCAAACGCATCGGCCACCTTGAGCTTCGCTTCGGACCAGTGGCTCGGTTCAGCCGCGCTCGGGGTGGCCCACTGCGCGGCGGGGAACACGCCGGCCGCGGGCACGGCGTGCGCGGCGCACAGCAGCAGCACGGCAGACAGCGCGGTGCGCAACACGCCGGGCAAGAAACTGCGCGGAAGACCGGCCATGGGCATCTCGACTCCTGAAAGTCGTGCGCCTTGGAAACGACGTGGGAACCTGGGGGCTGCGGGGCCCGGCGCGACGAGCTTCGCATTCTGACGCAGCGACGCCAGCCTTGCTGCCTCAGCACTCCACCACGTTCACCGCAAGCCCCCCCAGCGAGGTCTCCTTGTACGTGGACTTCATGTCCTCGCCAGTCTGCTTCATGGTGCGGATCACGGCGTCGAGCGAGACGTAGTGGCTGCCGTTGCCGCGCAGCGCCATGCGCGAGGCGTTGATGGCTTTCACGGCCCCCATCGCGTTGCGCTCCACGCACGGGATCTGCACCATGCCGCCGACCGGGTCGCAGGTCAGGCCCAGGTTGTGCTCCATGCCGATCTCGGCCGCGTTCTCGACCTGCGCGGGCGTGGCGCCGAGCACGGCGGCGAGCGCGCCCGCCGCCATCGAGCAGGCCACGCCGACCTCGCCCTGGCAGCCAACCTCGGCGCCCGAGATGGAGGCATTGGTCTTGTAGAGCATGCCGATGGCCGCGGCGGTGAGCAGGAAGTCGACGATGCCTTCGTCGCTGGCCTGCGGCACGAAGCGCTGGTAGTAGTGCATCACGGCGGGCACCACGCCGGCCGCGCCGTTGGTGGGCGCGGTGACGACACGGCCGCCGGCCGCGTTCTCCTCGTTCACCGCCATCGCGAAGGCATTGACCCAGTCCATGGCCGCGAGCGGATCGGCGGCGCCGGCCTGCGCCAGCAGCTCGCGGTGCAGTTCGGGCGCGCGGCGGCGCATGCGCAGCGGGCCGGGCAGCGCCTGCGCGGCCAGCGGGTTGTCGATGCCGAAGCCACGCTGCACGCACTGCTGCATCACGCCCCAGATGCGCAGCAGGCCCGCGCGCACCTCGGCCTCGGGCCGCCACACGCATTCGTTGCGCAGCACCAGCGTGGCCACGGAGATGCCGTGCGCGCGGCACTGCGCCATGAGTTCGTCGCCGGTCGTGAAGGGATGCGGCACGGCCGCCGCGGCGGCGGCCGTTTGCGCCACCGCCTGCCCGCCCTCGACGACGAAGCCGCCGCCGACCGAGAAGTAGGTGCCTTCGGCCAGCACGGCGCCGTCGGCCGCGAAGGCGGTGAAGCGCATCGCGTTCGGGTGCTCGGGCAGCGACTCTTCGCCGCGAAAGGCGATGTCGCGCACGCGGTCGAAGGCGATGGGCGTGGTGCCCAGCAGCGCGAGCTGGCCGGTGCGGCGCAGCGCGTCCAGGCGCGGCTGCACGGTCTCGGGCCGCACGGTGTCGGGCGCGTCGCCGAAGAGCCCCAGGATCACGCCCTGGTCGGTCGCGTGGCCGTGGCCGGTGGCGCCGAGCGAGCCGAACAGGTCGACGTGCAGGCGCGCCACCTGCGCGAGCAGGCTGCGCCGTTCGAGTGATTGCGCGAACAGCAGCGCGGCGCGCATCGGCCCGACGGTGTGCGAGCTGGACGGCCCGATGCCGATCTTGAAGATGTCGAAGGCGGAGAGCATCAGCGCATCATGCGACCGGAAGCTGCTGTTTGACCAGCGCCACCCAGTAGGCCGCACCGAGCGGCAGGATGTTGTCGTTGAAGTCGTAGTACGGGTTGTGCACGTTCGGGTCGTTCGGGCCCTCGCCCGCGCCGATGCCGATGTAGGCGCCGGGGCGCTTTTGCAGCATGAAGGCGAAGTCTTCCGAGCCCATGGCCGGCGGGATGTCGGTGTGCACCTGCTCGAGGTCGACCAGGCTGGCCGCCGCCGCGATGGCCGCATCGGTCTCGGCCGGCGTGTTGACCACGCCGGGGTAGCCGCGGCGGTATTCGAGCGCCACCTTGGCGCCGTGCGTGGCGGCCACGCCGTCGCAGATCTGCTGCATCGCCGCCTGGGTCTTGTCCTGGATGGCGGCGTCGAGCGTGCGCACGGTGCCGCGCAGCACCACGGTCTCGGGAATGACGTTCCAGGTGTCGCCGCCGTGGATCTGCGTGACGCTGACCACGGCCGCGTCGGTGGCGCCGGTGCGGCGGCTCACGATGGTCTGCAGCGTGTTGATGAGCTGGGCCGAGATCACCACCGAGTCGATGCCGGTCTCGGGCATGGCGCCGTGGGCGCCCTTGCCGGTGATGACGATCTCGAAGGTGTCGAGAAAGGCCGTCATGGTGCCCTTGCGGATCGCGAAGCGCCCGCGCGGCAGGCTCGGGAAGTTGTGCATGCCGTAGACGGCGTCGGCCGGGAACTGCTCGAACAGGCCCTCTTCCACCATCACGCGGCCGCCGCCTTCGTTTTCCTCGGCGGGCTGGAACACGAAGTGCACCGTGCCCTGGAACGGCTTGTGGCGCGACAGGTGCTCGGCCGCGCCCAGCAGCATGGCCGTGTGGCCGTCATGGCCGCAGGCGTGCATCTTGCCGACGCATTTGGAGGCATGCGCCTGCGTGCCGAGCTCCTGCATGTTGAGCGCGTCGAGGTCGGCGCGCAGCGCGATGCTGGGGCCCTCGCCGTTCTTCAGCGTGCCGACCACGCCGGTGCCGGCCAGGCCGCGGTGCACGGGCAGGCCCATGAGCATCAGCGCGTTGGCTACCACGTTGGCGGTGCGGTGCTCTTCGAAGGCGGTCTCGGGGTTGGCGTGGATGTCGCGGCGCCAGCTGAGCATGCGGGCACGGGTGTCTTCGGCAATCTCGGGGTCGCGGTACATGGCGTGAATCTCTCGTGGGATGGAATCAGTGGAAGAACTCGGCGATGAACGTGGCGCCGAGGAAGGTGCCGGCCGTCGCGGTGAGCGACACCACCACGATGCGCCAGCCGAGGCGGCGGAACACGGGCAAGTCCTTCGCGACCGAGAAGCCGGCCAGCGCCAGCACCGGCGTGGTGAAGGCCAGGAAGTTGAGCTTGGCGGTGATCGCGATCAGCGCGTCGAAGAACGGGAACAGGCCCGGGATGCCGACCACGGTGGCCACCACCGAGAGCACCAGCACCATCGGCAGGCGCGGCACGAAGCGCTTGATGGCTTCGACGGCGCCGGCAATCGCCACCACGGCGAGCACGCCTTCGAGCGACACCAGCACCGGCACCTTGTAGGTCACGGCATTGCCGATGAGCACGCCACCGCCCACCACCAGCCAGGCCAGCAGCGTGTCGCGCAGCGAGGTCGGCGCGGCGTGGGCCACGTCGGCGCTCGAGACGTTCGCGCCTGCGTCCACGGCGGCGCCCTGTTGGGCGCCGTGCTTCGAGAAGCGGCCGAGTACCGGCTCCAGCTTGCCGTAGAGCCACGAGCACAGCGGCAGCGACAGGAACAGCGTGAAGTAGAAGCCGGCCACGGTGGTCAGCAGGTTCGATGCGGCGGCAATCGCCGTGAGCTGCGGCAGCATCTCGGGCGGGCTCTGCGCGGCGATGGCGCCCAGCGCCGCCGCCATCAGGCTGCCCGAGCCCACGCCGGCGCCCATGGCCAGCGAGCGCGGGTCGAAGATGTGCAGGCTGGCGATGAAGCCCGCCAGCACCGCGATGAAGAGTGCGCCCAACACGGTGCCGGTGATGTACTCGGCCAGCACGCCGCGGCCTTCGGGCGAGGCCATGCCGTACTTCTCGCCGATGATCACGAGGTTGCCCTCTCGGCCCACCGAGAAGGTGGCGCCCACGGCCTCGCGCTTGATGCCCAGCAGCAGCGCCAGCGGCAGGCCCAGCGCCAGGGTGCCCAGCGCATGGCCGAACTCCTGGAACAGCAGCGCCCAGCCGGCCTGCTTCACCTGCGGCAGCGCGGCGCCGACCGTAAGACCTAGCTTCACCACGAACAGCAGCAGGCCCGCGTTGAGCAGGCCGCCGGCCAGCGACTGCTGCGCCGTGGCCACGCGCACCACGCCCGGCACGCGCCGGTGCGCGATGCCCCAGGCGGCGGCCATGAGCAGCGCCCACAGCATCGGCAGCAGCACCACCTTGCCGGGGCCGACGCTGAACTGCGTCGGGCCGATGAGTTCGGCCACGGCCACGAGGACCAGGGTGACGACGAGGAGCTTGAGTTTGCCGGCGGCGGTGGACGGCGCGACGGCTGAAATCGTGGAGGCGGCGGAGGTCATGGGTGG